>JANPAT010000300.1:0-1560 GCA_031430075.1 Chitinophagaceae bacterium
GTTTATATAAGCTATATGTGCAACTCCATTAATAGGTACAAAATGATGTTCGCAATAACTATAAAACGAAATATTTTTTTCAACCAACATTTCCTTGTATTTGTATTTATTTTCGAACATAGATGCTTTTGGTTTTTTATCGGGATTTAATCCAGAAAAAACTTCTTTTATGTACATTTTAGCAACTCTTTTAGGAGTTCCTTTTAGGCTGTCGTCGGTTAAGTCAAGTCCTAAAGTATTCATGATTGCTTCAAAATGATGAGTTATAATTTTTATTTTTTCTTCATCGGAAATAACAAAAGCATCAACTTTCATTGGTGTATTATAACAAGTGCTTACATGGTCATTACCTTGTTCATCAATTTCTATATCGCTTAATTCAATTTTATGCGGGGTATTTAACATAATTTCTATCGGTTTCAAATAAAGTAATTCTTAAATCTTGTTCTGCTTTAATATGTGGTCGTAATAAATTGTAAATTACCACTGCAATATTTTCGGCTGTTGGATTTAAGTTTTCGAATTCTTTAGTATCTAAGTTTAAATTTTTATGATCAAATTTTTTTATAACGTGCTCTCTTGCTAATTCACTCAATTCTTTAACATCAATAACAAAGCCAGTTTGTTCATCAATAGTACCAGTTACTTTAATCACCAATTCATAATTATGTCCATGATAATTTTCATTTGCACATTTGCCAAAAATTTTTCTATTGGTATCTATATCCCAATTTTTATTGTACAATTGATGAGCTGCATTAAAATGCTCTTTTCTGTAAACTGAAATTTTATTCATTAAATTAATTAAACTAAACAAACTGAGCAAAAGTGTGTTGCACAAGTACGTAGTTATGTTTGAATTTGAATTACAAAATTACAAGTTTATTATTTTCAACGCTCATCCCAAATATTTCAAGCATATTCGAAATCCGTTATTTTTACAATCTTAAATATAAATACATGAAGAAACTGCTTGTTTTAGCTCTATTTTTTCCGTTTATCACAAACGCACAAACCAAAAAAATAACTCTTGAAGATATTTATAAAAAAGGAACTTTTAGAGCAGAATCTATACAAGGATTTAATAGTATGAAGGATGGAAACTTTTATTTTGAAAATATTGATGGAAATATTGTTAAGAAAAGTTTTGAAACAAGTGAAACAGTTGAAACTATAATTAAAAAAGGAGAAGCGAAAACAAAAGATGGCATATTATTAAGTTTAAATGATATCGAATGGAGTGATGATGAGAAAAAGATTCTAATTTTTACTGATAGAGAATATATTTATAGAAGAAGTAGTAAAGCCAAGGTTTATGTGTATGATATAAAAAGTAAATCAACACAAATGGTTGATGATAATAAAATTTTACATGCTACACTTTCGCCTAATGGTAGTCAGGTTGCTTTTGTAAAAAATAATAATTTATTTGTAAAGAATCTAACTTCAAATAAAACTATTGCTATAACTACAGATGGCAAATGGAATAAAATTATTAACGGGAATTGTGATTGGGTTTATGAAGAAGAGTTCAGTTTTTCAAAAGCATTTGCTTGGAGT
>JANPAT010000301.1:0-2332 GCA_031430075.1 Chitinophagaceae bacterium
ATAAATGCATTTTTCAATTCATAATAGGCTATTAAAACAGCATTGAAACTTGTGTTGAAAGCGTCTGAATTTGTACTTTGCCCTAAAGCCTTTTGTGGTTCAGGAATCACATTTTTTGAATCATCATCATTACTGCACGAGATAATTGTTATAGCAAAAAATGAAATGAAAATTATTTTACGCATGTTTAAAAATTTGAGTAAAAGTAACAGAAGATTTTAAAATAAAACTATAAATTAAAATAAAACTTGAATTCCATTTGCTATTCTAAATTCATGTTGTAATAGCCATTTTTTTCTCCATAATCCTCCGGAGTAGCCTACTAAATTTTTGTGTGTTCCGATAACTCTATGACAAGGAACAATTATGGCAATTTTATTTTTTCCATTTGTTGATGCAGCAGCTCTGATCACTTTTTCGTCACCCATTTTTTTTGCAAGATCTAAATAACTAATTGTTTTGCCATAATTAATATCCGTTAATTGATTCCATACTTTTTTCTGAAATTCAGTACCAGTTTGATGTATAGGCAAATCGAATTTTTTTCGAGTACCCTGAAAAAATTCTATTAATTGTTCTGTGCATTGATGTATTATTTCACTTACACCTGGCAATCCATAATTCACTTGATCATTATTATCAATAAAACTAATTTCAGAAATATACTGATCAGTTCCTCCAATTCGAATTAATCCGATAGGACTTTCGTAAAAACTGTAATAGTTTTCTTCCATTAGCCAATTTTTAAACCATTTTTTACTGGTTGTTGCGGTTGTAATAAAACCACTTCATTATTTTCATCATAAACCCCTAATATCAAACATTCACTAATAAAATTTGCAATTTGCTTTGCAGGAAAGTTAACAACTGCAACAATTTGCTTTCCTAACAAATCATTTAATTTATAATGATGTGTTATTTGTGCTGATGATTTTTTAATACCCAAAATTCCAAAATCTATAGTTAATTGATAAGACTTTTTTTTTGCTTTTTCAAAGTTCTTAACTTCTAAAACAGTTCCAATTCTAATATCTAATTTTTCAAAATCTTGCCAACTAATCATATTAACGTTTTTATTGAATGAATTGTATAAATTAAATAAAAAAAACCTGCTAAAGCAGGTTTTAAAAATAAATAATTTGAATTTACCAATTTTGAATCATTAATTTCCCAGGAACCACTTTTTCCTGATTAAAAAAGCTGGTAATAACATTATAATTGCAATTATTCACACATTTAGGAACCATTATCTTTCTAACATAAGTGCTCCAAGTATTTTGATACATTGGCCATTTTTTTCCATTAGAAAAATTACCCACAACACTTGCTCCAAGTGGTGGATTAAGATTAATAGCAACTTCTCTCCATTCCATTCCAGAAACTAAATTACTACGTAGTGAATTTTTATACCAAACTTCAGCATTTAATAAATCACCATAAGAATGATAAACATATTCAAAAGCTAAACAACCAATATATTCATTTTGTCGAAAAATATTTGTAGCATATCTTATTGCTAGACCCATAAAACCTCCATTTACTGCTGCAGCTCCCGTGTGAAATTTAACCAATGCTAAACTTAATATAATGGAATTGGGATTGTTTTGTAATTGATCTTCTAAATTTTTTCTAAGTTCTAATGCATCGGCCCTATTGTATATATTACCTTTGGAAATTAGGTTATCCGATTCAATATCTGCTTGTATAAAATTTGAGTTAACTATTGTATTCAATTTATTTATAAGTGGATATGGTTTAGAAAATATTTGCTGATGGATTGCAAAAAAAACAATAGCACACAAAAAATAATGATGTAAGTTTTTCATAATAAAGTACTTTAATTAAGTTAAATAGGGTACAGACAACTAAGCTTTTAGTAACGTGTGAGTTTGTCTCAAAGAGTAGGATTAAATACGGGCAATTCGATCTAACAAAAATTCTAAAAACCTTTTTCAAAAGTGCTTTTCTGAAGAAAGGATATGCAATTTAGGATATTTTTTGATATAAAAATCTTTTTGTACAATAAAATTTCAAAAGAATCGTTCCAAAGATTCTATCTTCTACTAGCAATTAGCAAATTAAGATCGGTGTACTTTAAATTAAATTTTTCACTCATATAGAAGTCAGTAATTGATCCTTTGAACATATAAAAACCTTCTCTTAAATTTAAGTTGTGCCACACAATCTCTTCAATACCACCTTCTTCACTAATATTTAAAATTAAAGGCATTAGAACATTACTAATTGCCTGACTTGCTGTTCGTGCAAAGCCACTAGGTATATTGGGAACACAATAATGTATTACACCATGCTTGATAAAAATGGGGTTTTC
>JANPAT010000302.1:0-1671 GCA_031430075.1 Chitinophagaceae bacterium
TCTCCTGCATCTTGAACACCATTGGCATTTGTATCATTCCATACAAAATCACCAATGCTTGCAGTTTGATATAAACCAGCATCGATCGTAGTGTTAACTTCTCCAGCATTTAATGTAAAACATGCTGTTTTTCCTGATACCGCATTTGGATCGCTGTCTTTAGTTACATCAGCACCTTGAGTGGCAGCAGAAAAACTAAAACCTGAAGGAGCAGTAAATACAACATAATAGCTACCTCCAAATAAATTATTAAAAGAATAAAACCCAGTTGCATTTGTGGTAGTAGTCCCTAAAAACACATTTGCACATGAATATAAATCAACCGAAACATTTGCAATACCTGGTTCTCCAGCATCCTGAATTCCATTTGCATTTAAATCGTTCCAAACAAAATCGCCAATCTTAGCAGTAGGCACAGATTGTGTGATACAAATATCATCCAAAGCTAAAAAGTGACTAGGGCCAAAAGATGGATTAGGATCTTTAATTGAGAATTGAACAACACCTGTAGTGGTTGCTGTATATGAACCGCAAAGTTGAGTCCATCCATAAACTGCAGCAGCAGTAGCAATAACAGTATTACCTGCATTAAGTGTTACAGTAAATCCACTAACAGGATCTGTTTTTGAATTTGCAATAGATGCACAGAAAGAATATGTTTGACCAGCCACTACATTTACATTTGTATAATACAAACGATCGGTAGCAGTTGAACTGGTATGAATCAACATAAAATAATTACCTGCTTTTGGAGTGATATTTAAATAACCACCACCACCAGCTTGTGTAATATTTTGTACAATTTCATACGAACCATTTCTTGGCAATCCATTTTTTAAATCAGTACCACTGCTGGTAACAAATGAGCCGTTTTCAAAACTTTCATATTTAATTGCATTGGCACAACCAGCAACTGGAGGTGGAGTTGGAATTAAATAAAACCCAGCATCAATTGTATTATTGACTTGGCCAACAGCAAGTGTTACAGTAGTTGATCCACCAACAGGGTCACTGTCTTTTGAAACATCAGATCCCTGTAATGAAGCTGTTGCAATATATCCAGAAGGAGTTGCGAAAGAAACTGTGTAATTACCATCCGCTAAAGCAGTAAATACATAATAACCAGTACTGTTTGTAGTAGTTGTACGAGTGCTGCCTCCAGGTAAAGTAAGGGTAACAGTAACATTTGCTATTCCTGCTTCTCCTGAATTCTGAATGCCATTTTTATTGATATCATTCCAAACAAAATCGCCGATACTTGCAGTACCTGTAGTATTTTTAACTGACATACCAGCATCGATTGTTGTATTGATTTGACCCATTGTTATTGTAAAACAATTTGTTTTACCGGTTAAAGGATCTGCATCACTATCTTTTCCTGTATTAGTTCCAATATTCTTGTTTGAAAAAACATATCCTGAAGGAGTAGTAAATTGTACATAATAGCTTGATGCCGGTAAATTAGTAAATGCATAAGCACCACTAGAATTAGTGGTAGTAGATGCTACTAATACATTAGCACAGGTAAATAATTTAACCTGAATATTTGCAATGCCAGGCTCACCTGAATCCTGGATACCATTATTATTTAAATCATTCCAAACAAAATCTCCAATGGATGCCGTCGAAGATAATTGAGAAATACAAATTGCATCTAACGACAAAAAGTGG
>JANPAT010000303.1:0-1645 GCA_031430075.1 Chitinophagaceae bacterium
GAGTGAAGATGTAAATAATATTATTAAGATGGAAGATGCTGGTGCTGGTGCAGTAGTACTTTTTTCTTTGTTTGAAGAACAACTGAAAAAAGAAGAAGCCAAATTTGAAACAGTGATCAATAGCACTACAAATCAGTTTGCAGAATTCAGTGATTTTTTTCCCGACCTTGATCAATATCATAAGGGCAGTGAACAATATCTAGAAATCATTCGAAAAGCAAAAGCTAGAGTTGACATTCCGATTATTGCAAGTTTAAATGGAATTACAAATGAAGGCTGGATTGATTATGCAAGACAAATTGAAATGGCTGGTGCAGATGCTCTTGAAATGAATATCTTTTTTATTCCTGCAGATGAAAATTTATCATCAGCAGAAGTTGAGCATCGTTATTTGAATATGATTAATGCTGTAAAGACAACAGTTAAAATTCCTGTAGCAGTAAAACTAAATCCATACTTCAGTTCTATGGGAAATATGGCAAAAAGAATACATGAATATAAAGCAGATGGGTTGGTGTTGTTTAATCGTTTTTATCAGCCAGATTTTGATATTAATAATTTATCTTTATTACATCAATTGCATTATAGTGAATCTGGTGAAATTAAATTACCACTGCTTTGGATAGCTCTTCTTCATGGAAAAATTCCTATTTCATTGGCTGCAAACACTGGTGTTCAAAGTGCTATTGAAGTGATTAAATATTTATTAGCAGGAGCAGATGTAACCATGACTGCATCTACATTGTATAAAAACGGAATTGGCTATATCAAAACCATGAACAAAGAATTAAAAGCTTGGATGATGACCAAAGAGTTTGAAAATCTTGAATCGTTTAAAGGTATGATGAGTCAAAAAAATATTTCAAATCCTATTGGATATGAAAGAGCAAATTATATTAAAATTTTAGGAAATCAGAAATAGTTGTAGAGAAAATAATTTGTTTTAATATGCTTGAATTAAAACTTCTGTAGGAATATTTAATTTACTATGTAGTTGTCTAATCATTTCAAGTGATAGCTTTCTTTTTTTATTTAAAATTTCACTAGCTCTGCTTTTCATACCAAAAATTTTTGCTAAGTCTGTTTGAGTATAGTCAAGTTGTTCCATTCTAAATTTAATGGCTTCTACTGGATCAGGTAAATCAATTGGAAAATGTTCATTCTCGTAATTATCAATTAATATTCCTAATATTTCTAATTCATCTCCTTCTTTTGAACCAAGTTTTGCATCAAAAATAAATTCAAGTCTGCCTAATGCTTTTTGATAATCTGCTTCTGTTTTAATTGGTTTGATATTCATAGTTATATTTTTTTAACATCAATTTTATCATATTCAGCATGGGTTCCAATAAATCGAATCCAAATCATTTGATAGTCATAATTAATTTTTACTATCAATCTATAATGATTGCCTTTTATATTAAAAGCTACACGATTGTCAGGTAAAATACTTGCACTGGGGTATTCTCTCTTAATATCTTTTGGAGAAGTCCACTCTGCAATTGAAGCCTCCTTATACCAAGATTTCAATTGTTGTTCACTATCTGAATGACAATCCCAAAACTCTCGCAAAATTTTATTTGCAATTATTCTCAATTGACAAATATTGACAAAGATAAAACAAATTTCACAATAATGGAATTGT
>JANPAT010000304.1:0-6053 GCA_031430075.1 Chitinophagaceae bacterium
TTGGTTTTGTAAAAATCGATGAGCAAAATTATTGATAATGTATAAACTATCGCTTGTTTGTTGTACATATTGCTGTTCTGGGGTTTGTTCGGTTTCTTCAATTTCAATATTGTACCTTTTTGCAAGCCATTTTAATGATTCTACATAACTTAATTTATCATGATCCATTAAAAATGTAATGGTATTACCACTTTTACCACAACCAAAACATTTATAAATTTCTTTTGTAGGAGAAACAGTGAATGAAGGTGTTTTTTCGTTGTGAAAAGGACAATTACCTAAATAATTTGCTCCTCGTTTTTTGAGTTTTACATATTCGCCAACTACATCAATTATATCAATGCGACTTTTTATTTGTTCTATCGAGTTTGGACTAATCATTAAGAGAGTGAATATAAGAAATGAAGTATTTTAATACAAACGAAACAACGAAATGTGAACAAATTTTTATTTAGCAATTTGGTAAAAGAAAAACCCCATAAAATGGGGCTTTTTGTTGCGAGGAGAAGGATCGAACTTCTGACCTTCGGGTTATGAGCCCGACGAGCTACCGCTGCTCTACCTCGCGATTTATTGGATTGCAAATGTACAAGTAATAAAATTACTGACAAATTTATTTTAGTCTTGTTTTTGTTTTATGCTAGATGCTCCAGAGTTTTTTAATTCTTTTACAGCTGGATTACCTTTATATTTTATACTGCTTGCACCCGAAGCTTTTGCAATTAAATTTTTTGAAATTCCAATGTTTATCGAACTGGCTCCACTAGCTTCAATATTTGCATTTTCACATTCAAATTCGTAACCATTAAAACTACTAGCACCACTAGCTTCAATTTCGACATTTTGGGCAATACCATTTATTTTTAAGCTACTAGCACCATTAATATCTGCATTTAATTTTATTGTTTTTATTTCTCCTTTTAAACTACTTGCCCCACTTAATTCAATTTTAATTGCTTCAGTAAGAATTTTATCAATCACTTTTATATTACTTGCCCCTGTTGCTTCTAAAGAATTTATGGTTGGCATGGTAACATGAATTTCAATTTTTTTATTTCTCCAATTCCAATTATTATTTTCTAATTTAATATGTAAAATTCCATTTTCAACTTCAGTTGAAACTTTATCTTGATCATCCGAATCAGTAGTGATTACTGAAACAACACTTGGATTTCCTTGTGTTAAAACTAAATGAATTGAATTTTGTACTTTAATTCCAGTGAAAGATGCAACATCTCTTGTTTTACTGGTTAAGTCTTTATCATTAACTTTTTGATTTGATTGGCAAAAAGAAAAAAGTGAAACACAAAATATTAATGTGATTGAAGTTACTGATTTCATAAGTTAAAATTAGAATGTAAAGTAAAGAAAATAAATCGGAACCCTTTACATTTGTATTAGATTCCTCGGGGTGCTTAAATTAATTTTTAATTTTTGCTGAGATAACACCCGTAGAACCTGAACAGGGTAATGCCTGCGAAGGGAAGGTGTACATTGCTTTACATTCCTCACGTAGTTTCTCCTGTTCCTATTTATTCATTCATTTAAAAATAGAAAAATGAAAAAAAAATTAGGAGCAATGATGTTCACGTTAATGTGTATTAACTTAACAGCTCAAGTAAATCAAATTAGAATTTCCGGAAAAATTATTGACCAACAAACTAAGGAGCCGATTACTTCGGTAACCATTCAAGTAAAAGATGCAATTATTTTTTCATCAACTGATGGAAGTTTTGCATTCAAGAAAACTTTTATTAAAGGGATGTATGCATTTAAAGTTTCTTGCATTGGTTATAAAACTGTAACAAAAAATATCAATTTAATAAATCAATCAAATAATATTGAAATTGAATTAGTAAAGCAAACTTCTAATTTATTAGATCTTGAAGTAGTATCTATTCGTTCTGCTGATAATGCACCTTTTACAAAAACCAATTTAAAAAAATCTGATATTGAAAAATTAAATACTGGTGCTGATTTACCTTTTATTTTAAACCAAACTCCATCGGTGGTTGTAAATTCTGATGCAGGAAATGGCATAGGTTATACAGGTATAAAAATTCGAGGAACAGATGCATCAAGAATTAATGTAACACTTAATGGCATACCTTTTAATGATGCCGAGAGTCAGGGTACTTTTTTTGTAGATATACCAGATTTTGCTTCTTCAACTAGTACTATTCAAATACAAAGAGGAGTGGGTACATCATCTAATGGGGTTGGGGCATTTGGTGGAACCATAAATCTTTCCACTAATGAATTTAATCCGAATTCATCTGTAGAATTAAACAATAGTTATGGTTCGTTTAATAGTTGGAAGAATACCGTTAAAGTTAGTAGTGGTTTAATTAATAATTATTTTACAATTGATGCTCGATTAAGCCAAATTAAAAGTGATGGATTTATTGAAAGGGCAAAAAGTAATTTACAATCTTTTGCATTATCAGCTGCATTCACCAATGATAAATCTTCAATTAGACTTAATATTTTTTCTGGCAAAGAAAAAACTTATCAGGCTTGGAATGGTGTAAGTGAAGACATGTTAGCCATTAACCCAAAATTTAATATTTCAGGAACTGATAAATCTGATGAGCCGTATAATAATGAAACAGATAATTATCAGCAAACAAATTATCAGTTGTTTTATAATAAAAATATAAATCAATATTGGAACATTAATACAGCACTTTTTTATACTAAAGGTTTAGGATATTATGAGAATTATAAAGCCAATCAAAAATATTCAAACTACGGATTATCTAATCCAAATAATAGCAAAACAGATTTAGTTCGTCAGCAATGGTTAGATAATGATTTTTATGGACAAATTTTTTCTGCCCAATTTAAAAAAGAAAAAACTATTGTAACTTTTGGGGGTAGTTGGAGTAATTATAAAGGCAAACATTATGGCACTATTATTTGGGCTGCAAATGGTGCTGTGCCCAATGAGTATAAATATTATGATGTAAATGCCAATAAATCTGATATTGGTTTTTATATAAAATTGCAACAATCATTAACAAAACATCTTGATGCGTTTATTGATTTGCAATATAGAACTGTTGATTATACCATGAATGGCTTTAGATATAATCCAACATTAAACATCAATCGAAATTTCAATTTTATAAACCCTAAATTAGGATTAACTTATAGTAAAAATGGATGGCAAACTTATATTAGTTATGCATTAGCCAATAAAGAACCTAATAGAGATGATTTTGAAGCTGGTACATTTAATCAGCCTAAGTCTGAACAATTGCATGATATAGAATTTGGTATTGAAAGAAAAAAGTCGAATTATAATTTTGCAGTAACAGTTTATCACATGCAATATAAAAATCAATTGGTGTTAACTGGAAAAATTAATGATGTTGGTGCTTATACTAGAACTAATGTGGACAATAGTTACAGATTTGGTGTAGAATTACAAGCTGGTTATATATTAAATAATTGGCTAAATTTTCAAAGCAATTTTACTTTAAGCAAAAATAAAATAAATTCTTTTTCTGAATTTATTGATGATTATGATAACAGCGGACAAAAAGAAATTAAACACAACAACACCGATATTACATTATCTCCATCAATCATCAATAACAATATTTTAAATTTTAATTTAAATAAATCTATTCAATTAAGTTTTATTAGTAAGTATGTAAGCAAACAATATTTAGATAATACTCAAAATGAAACACGAATGCTAAAAGCATTTTATACGCAAGATGTTAAAGCAAGTTTTGAAATTAAAAACAAATTATTTGCAAAAACCTTGTTAATGCTTAGTGTAAATAATGTTTTCAATAAAATGTATCAACCTAATGGATATACTTTCAGCTATATTTATGCTGGAACTCAAACCACAGAAAATTATTACTTTCCAATGGCTGGTGTTAATTATAATCTTACTTTAAATATTAAGTTATAAAAAATTTAGTTGCTAAAAAGGGAGTCATTATGTCTCCCTTTTCTTAATTCAATTGTAGTTTTGGTAGTCGATATTGTTGACTATCATAAACAAATAATTCTTCAATAATGTAAGTCCAATATTTGTATAAAGGTGATTTTATTAAAAGTGTGTCTACCTCAGTTTTTGATTTAGCATTAATTGTAATCCATACTGTTTTCGATTCCATGCTTACTGCATACATATCAATAATTCCCTGATTAATTAAATAATTGATATAAGTTCTGTGAGGAGGAACTAAAGTCATAAAGTCTTCATCTATCTTAAACTTAATTATGGCCTGATACTTTTTCATTATGGTAATTATACAATCTTTGTACCAAATATTTATTGATTATGGAAAATAACAATTGGAAAATTATAGATGAAAACCTAATTTATGATAATAAGTGGATAAGTTTAACGCATTACAATATTATTAATCCAAATGGGGGAGAAGGCATTTATGGAAAAGTTCATTTTAAAAATATTGCTATAGGTATTGTACCAATTGATGAAGAAGGAAACACTTGGTTAGTTGGTCAGCATCGTTTTCCAATAAATAGGTATAGCTGGGAAATTCCAGAAGGTGGATGCCCATTAGATCAAGAACCAATTGTAGGAGCTAAACGAGAATTATTAGAAGAAACTGGATTAGTTGCTGAAGAATGGAAAGAAGTATTAACCATTTACTTATCGAATTCTGTTTGTGATGAAAAGGCAATTATTTTTATTGCAAAAAATCTTTCTCAACATACGCCTCAACCTGATGATACCGAGTTATTACAAATAAAAAAAGTAAAACTGCAAGAAGCTTTTGAAATGGTAAAGCAAAATATTATTACTGACGCCGTTGCTGTTGCAGCATTGCAAAAAGTAGAGTTATTGTTGTTAAAAGGGGAATTGAATTAACTTGCAGAGTCTTTGAATAAATTATCAACAGCACCACCTAACATAGGAAATTTTTCTTTAATATAATTCGATAAAGATTCAATAGTTTTTGAAGCTTGTTCAGGAGTAATATTTGCTTCTTTAACTAATCTTTCAATAAGTTCGTTCATATAATAATATTTAAGCTACTTTAAGCATGCTCATCTTGCTTTTTTCAAACATGCTTTTGGCGTAATCGGTTGTTAAATTAAATTCTTTTTCATCACTACCTGGCAATTCAAACATGGCTTCATTTAAAATGGTTTCAAAAATGCTTCTTAAACCTCGAGCCCCTAATTTGTATTCTAAAGCTTTTTCAACCATAAAATTCAACACTTCATCTTCAATATTTAATTTGATGTTTTCAAGATCAAATAATTTGTTGTATTGTTTTACCAATGAGTTTTTTGGTTCGGTTAAAATACTTCTTAATGTTTCTGCATCTAAAGGATTTAAATAAGTAATGATAGGTAAACGACCTAGTAACTCAGGAATAATACCAAATGATTTGATGTCTTGTGCATTTACAAATTGCAATAAATTTTCTCTTTGATAATCTTGCAATTCCTTATTAACATTGAATCCTATGGCATTAGTATTAATTCTTCTTCCAATAATTTGATTAATACCATCAAAAGCTCCACCACAAATAAATAAAATATTTGATGTATTTACCTTAATCATTTTTTGGTCGGGATGTTTTCTTCCTCCTTGTGGAGGTACTAAAACTTCAGTGCCTTCCAACATTTTTAATAAGCCCTGTTGAACGCCTTCACCACTTACATCTCTAGTGATGGATGGATTGTCTTGTCGTCTTGCTATTTTATCAATCTCATCAATAAAAACTATTCCTTGTTCAGCTGCTTCAACATTATAGTCACAATTTTGTAAAAGTCTAGTCAGCATACTTTCAACATCTTCACCAACATAGCCAGCTTCAGTAAAAACTGTTGCATCAACAATGGCAAAAGGAACATTCAACATTTTAGCAATAGTTTTTGCCAATAAAGTTTTCCCTGTACCAGTTTCACCTACCATTATAATGTTGCTTTTTTCTATTTCAACATCATCATCATTGGCTTTTGGTTTTTGTACAATTCTTTTGTAATGATTATATACTGCAACAGCTAAAATCTTTTTAGCATCAGTTTGTCCAATGATATATTGATCTAAAAAA
>JANPAT010000305.1:0-2803 GCA_031430075.1 Chitinophagaceae bacterium
TTTAAATGAAGCAGCTGTTGTAAAAATATTCGATGCAAAACAACGCCCATTTTTTAATCCATTAATTATTCATGTTGCATCAATTATAGATTTGGATAAATATGCCAAAATTGATGAATTGAGTTTGAAATTGACTAACCAATTCATGCCTGGTCCATTAACTTTATTATTGCCAAAAAAAGAAATAGTTCCAGATATTGTAACTGCAGGCTCAAATAAAGTAGCCATTAGAATTCCACAACATACATTAACTCTGAAACTTTTACAAGAATTGAATTTTCCAATTGCAGCACCTAGTGCAAATCCTTTTGGATATGTAAGCCCTGTAACAGCCCAACATGTATTTGATGGATTGTATGGAAAAATTCCTTACATATTAGATGGAGGTAATTGTAATGTTGGATTAGAATCTACCATTATTGAAGTAGAAAATGGTGAAGTTATTTTGCATAGGGTAGGAGGACTTTCAATTGAACTTATTGAATCGGTAATTGGAAGAAAATTAATAATAAAAGAATTTGAAAAAAATCCCCAAACATCGGGTCAGTTAAAAAGCCATTATGCAACATCAACAGACCTAATTCAAGGAAATGTACAAGAGCTATTGTTAAAATATCAAAACAAAAAAATTGCTATTATATCATTTAAAAATATTTATCATCAAATTCCTTTACAAGATCAATTTATACTTTCAAAAGAAGGAGATTTAAATATTGCTGCTCAGCATTTATTTTCAGTAATGCGTTCATTAGATGAAAAAAAATATGACATCATTTTAGCAGAAATATTTCCCAATAAGGGTTTAGGTAAAGCCATTAATGATAGATTATTTAGGGCTCAGTCATCACAAAAAAGTTAATATTTGTTTTATTAAGGATGCATTTTTTTTGAAGTAGTTACATTTGCAAAAAGTTTTTATGGATTGGATAGGTTATGTTGCCTCTGCTTTTTTGGCGATTTCATTAATAGTTACGAATAGTTTTAAATTTAGAGTTTTTAGCACACTCGGTTGTTTAACTTTTATCATTTATGGTTTTGTTGTGAATGCTTTTCCTGTAATGCTTGCAAATAGTATTTTATTAGTCATAAATGTTTATCAACTTTGGAGACTTACCAGAATTGAAGAGCATTTTTTATTTGTACCCATTTTACCAGAAAATAGAATAGTTCAAAAATTTTTAGATTTTTATAAATCCGATATAGAAAATTATTTTCCTGAATTTTCTTTTAAATCAATTACTCCAAATCAAATAAGTTATGTGGTGTTAAGAGATATTGCTATTGCTAATATTTTTGTTGCAGAAATACAAGAAAATGGAAATGCAATAATGAAAGTAAATTATACGGTTCCACAATATAGAGATTTTAAAGTAACTAAATTTATTATTGAAAGAGAGGCTGTAACCTTACAAAAACATGGTGTAAAAAAATTAGTGTATGAATCAGTTCATAATCCATCGCATTTAAAGTTTTTAAAAGTTATGGCGTTTAGTGAAGAAATAGTTGATGGAAAATTTTGTTGGGTAAAAAATATTTGTAAATGAAACATTTTTTGGCATTTTTTATTTTTATAGTTTGTCTTTCTTCATGTAAAAATCAAGAAGAGAAAAAGGATATACCAATAATTGCAAATAATGTAAAAGTATTTCCTGCAATTATTACTGAATTGACGGAAAAAGCAAATAACGACTCTAGTAATGTGTCTTTAAAAATTAATTTAGTTGAGGCTTTAGATAGTCTTGGTTTTAAAAAAGAAGCTCTTTATCAAATTGATAAATTGATTGCAACTGATAGTTTAAACAATACTTTTTGGTTAAAACGTGGCCAGCTTTGTAAAGTTTTAGAAGATACCCCAAGTGCAATAAAATCTTTTCATTATGCAGCAAAAATTTATCCAACACCTTTGGCATTAATGGAGTTAGCAAATTTGTATGCAGAAACAAAAAATGCAAAAGCAATTACAATTTGTAAGCAATTGATGAGTATGAACCCAGATGGCAATTATGATGCTCAAGCTAATTTTTTTATTGGCATTTATTTCTCAAAAATTAATGATATACCAAATGCAATTAAGTATTTTGATTTAACCATTGAAAAAGATTTTCATTTCGATGATGCATATATAGAAAAAGGATACTTACTTTACAACTATAAAAAGTTTGATGCAGCATTAAAAGTTTTTAAGCAGTTGCTGGCTGTAAATCAAACTTCAGCAGATGGTTATTATTGGCAAGCAAAAACTTACGAAGCTTTAAATAAATTTAGTGAAGCAGTATCAAGTTATAACAAGGCATTAGTATTCAATGCAGATTTAAGTGAGGCTAAAGAAGCTATTGCCAGATTGAGTTCTATAAAGAATTAAAAAAAATATTATGAATTTCTTTACACATTTTGGTGCTTATTTAATGATGCTAAAAGGCATGTTTACTAAGCCAGAAAATTGGAAAATTTATTGGAAAGAATTAATGCACCAATGTGTTGAAATTGGTATTGGTTCTTTGCCTATTGTAATTATTATATCTCTTTTTTTAGGTGCTGTAACTACAATTCAAACAGCTTATCAGTTAGTGAGCCCATTAGTTTCGGCTGAGACAATTGCTGTAATTGTAAGAGATAGTATGATTTTGGAATTATCACCAACAGTTGTTTGTATTGTTTTAGCTGGTGTAGTAGGCAGTAAAATTGCAAGTGAACTAGGTAATATGAGAGTTTCAGAACAAATAGATGCACAAGAAATTATGGGAATCAATACTAAAAATTTTCTAATTCTTCCTAAAATTTTGGCCTCATTAATTGTAATTCC
>JANPAT010000306.1:0-6159 GCA_031430075.1 Chitinophagaceae bacterium
AAGTATGGGTGCTCCAGCAGCAATGTCTTACATTCCTCCTGGAACATTCCATTTAGGACCAAGTGATGAGGATATGAATTCTAACTTCAACCAACGTAATCGTCAAGTTTCCATTGCAGGTTTTTGGATGGATAGAACAGAAATTACCAATAACAAGTATCGTTCTTTTGTTTGGTGGGTGAGAGATTCACTTGCTGCAACTGAACTTGGTTATGTAAAAGGTGGTTCAACGGGTGTTTCTGGCGATTCTGTAAAAGCCATTGATTGGGTTAAAGCAAAAACAGCATTAAAATTCGATTCTAAAAATTTAGAAAAATTAGGCGATAAATTAGTTTTAGCTCCAGATAACAGATTGTATGGTATGATTGAATTAGACCCAGAAAAATTTAAATATCGTTACGAAGAGTTTGTTTTATCTGAAGCAGCCAAGAAAGAAAATTATGGTATGGCTCGTAAAAATTTTATTACAAGAGAAAATGTAAAAATTTATCCTGATACTTTAGTTTGGATGAGAGACTTCTCATACGCCTACAACGAGCCCATGACTAAAAGATATTTTGCTCATCCTTCTTTTGGCAACTATCCAGTAGTTGGAGTAAGTTGGAAACAAGCCAAAGCATTTTGCCATTGGAGAACGGCAATGCAAAATAAGTTCTTAAAAAAAGCAGGAATGGCAATAGAAAGTAACTATCGTTTACCAAGTGAAGCTGAATGGGAATATGCAGCACGTGGAGGAAGAACTAACAGTATGTATCCTTGGGGTAACTACTATCCACGTAACAAAAAAGGTTGTTTATTAGCAAACTTCAAACCTGGTCGTGGTAATTATGCAGAAGATGGGGGTTTTTACACTGTAAGAGCTGATGCTTATTGGCCAAATGATTTTGGTTTATATAATATGTGTGGCAATGTTGCAGAATGGACAAGCACTTATTATAATGAAGGTTCATATAATTTCTTTAATGAAATGAATCCAGATTTAAGATACGATGCAAAAGATTCTGATCCTCCATACATGAAACGTAAAACAATTCGTGGTGGTAGTTGGAAAGATGTAGCTTTTTATTTACAAGTTTCAACAAGAGCTTTTGAATATCAAGATACAGCAAAATCTTATATTGGCTTTAGATGTGTGATAGATTTATCACCAAAAATGACAAAATAATTAAGAGAAGTAACTATAAATTTTTTATCAAAAAACAATCATAAAAATCGAAAATCATGGCAGCAAAAATTCCCGCCAAAGTTGGTAAAATCGTAGACGTATTCGTATCTGTTGCAGCTGCAATAGTAATTTGGGGTGCTTTAAGAAAAATATTACACGCACCTGATGCAGATTTATGGTTGAAAATTGGTTTAACAACAGAATCTTTAGTTTTCTTAACATATGGTATTTTATATATGTATTACCCAGCAATGGATGATCATGAAGTACACATTCCAGGGTTAAAAAAAGGAGCAGAAATAACGCCTTTACAAACTATGGACAAAATGTTAGAAGAAGCTGATATTACCCCTGCTAATTTAAGTAAATTAAGTGCTGGATTTCAAAAGTTAGGTAGTACAGTTGATAAAATGGGTGAAGTTGGTGATATTGTAAAATCAACTGGAGATTTTGGATCTAAAGCAAAAGATGCATCAATTGCCTTAGGTGCAATTGCAACTTCTGTTACTGCTGCTGCTGGTACTTTTAATTCGTTCAATGCTGCAAGCGAAACAACTAAACAATTCCATACTCAAGTTCAAATGTTAGCTAAAAATTTATCTTCTTTAAATACTGTTTACGAATTAGAGTTACAAGAAAGTAACAATCATTTAAAAACAATGAATCAGTTCTATGGCAAGTTAGCACAAACTACTGCTGCCATGAGCAATTCAACAGAAGATGCTATAAAAGCAAAAGAACAAATCACAGTTTTAGCTGGTAATTTAACTAAGTTAAATAGTGTTTATGGAAGTATGCTTACTGCAATGCAAGGAAGACAAGCTTAAACTATTAGGTTATTCAGTTAAATAAAATTGTAAATCTTAAAATATTAAATAAACATGTCTCTACCTAAAGAGCCACGGCAGAAGATGATCAACTTGATGTATTTGGTACTTACAGCATTACTTGCTTTAAACGTATCATCTGAAATCTTGAATGCATTTAAAACCGTAGATAGAAGTTTAAATAACGCAAGTGAAATCATTGAACAAAAAAATAAAGAAGTAATTCTTTCTCTGCAAAAGTTAATGGAGAAGGCAGAAACTAAAGAGAAGGCAGCATATTGGAAACCTAAAGCAGATCAGGCAAAGCAAATGGCAGATGCAATGGTTGCTGAAATTGAAGCTTTGAAGCAAGAACTAAAACAAGAAGCAGGCTTTGGTACAATGGGTAAAAATGAAAATGGAGAAGAGCAATTTAAAGAAGATGATTTAGAAGCTGCTACCAGATTATTTACAGCACCTCCTCCAGAAGGAAAAGCAAAAGGAGAACCTTTAAAAAATAAATTGCAAGAAATAAAAGATAAATTCTTAAATCTTGATCCTTTAATTAAAAAGGAATTAGAAAATTCGTTGCCTATCGATTTAAATACACCTCAGGGTAAAAGTTGGTCAAATACTTATTTTCATATGACCCCAACCATTGCTGCAATTACCATTTTAAGCAAGTTTGAAAATGATATTAGAAATAGTTCCGCACAAGTAATTGAATTTTGCCACAAACAAGTTGGTCAGGTAGAGGTTATTTACGATCAATTTCAAGCTATAGCTAGTCAAAGTTCACAATACTTAATGCCAGGTCAAGAATTAGTTATTACTGGTGGTGTGGGTGCTTTTAATAAAAATGCTCAACCCACTGTAACTGTTGATGGATCCAATGTTCCTTTGAATGCAGAAGGTGTTGCAGAATATAAAACAACTGTAAATTCTCCAGGAACGTATTCTAAAAAAGTAAATATATCTTTCAAAAAACCAGATGGTACAACTGGTTCGGTTGTTAAAGAAATCAAATACACAGTAGGTTCACCAACTGGAGTATTTGCAAGTGCTGAAAAAGTAAATGTTTTATATCTTGGTTTAGACAACCCAATTAGAATGAGTGGAGGTACAAAAGGTGCAGAACAAATTAATGCAACCATTGATAATGGAACTATAACAAGAGCAGATAATTCTGGTTTGTATATTGCTAAACCTGTAACTGCTGGTATGGCAACAGTAAATGTTAGTGTTGATGGAAAAGTAACTCCATTCAAATTTCCTGTAAAAAGAATTCCAAATCCAACCCCGATGATTGGTAGTTATGGTGGTGGTACAGTTTCTGTAAATAATTTTAAAGCAAACGTAGGTATACGTGCAGATATGGGAGATTTTGTTTTTGAAGGGGTTAAATACAATGTTTCTTCTTACACCATAGTGTGTACTGGTAAAGGTTTTGAAAATACAGGTCCAAAATTTGCAATTGTAAATGGAGCTTATTTTACTTCAGAAGTTAAAGGTTATATCGAATCTTGCCGACCAGGTTCTTCTGTTTTAGTAACTGATATTTCTGTAGAAGGACCTGATGGAAGAAGAAAATTACCGGGATCTATGGCTTTTAATTTGTCAAATTAATATGATTATGCAACGAACAATAATAAAATTATTTGCAGCATCTGCCTTATTCTCTTTTTTGCTGATTAGCACAACTGCTATGGCTCAAAAAAAGAAAACTCCAGCAAGGAGAACTGCAACACCAGCAAATGCAAATCCTTTTGGTAAGGATGATACTAAAAATACAAATACTACAGGTGGTGGTAATGCACCTGCAACGAACAATCCATTTGGTGGAGGAGTAACTACACAACAACCACCTGCAAATAATCCATTTGGTGCTAGTCAGAATCAACCTCCCAAAACTACTGGTAATCAACCCCCAGCTAATAATCCTTTTGGTGGTGGTGGTCAAACTATTCAAACGCAACCACCAGCTGGAAACAAGACTAATGGTACTATTCCAATTGAGACTATTCAATCTACACAAGGTAGTGATCCATTAATGGATCCAATAAAAAAATCTCAAAGATCTGAAAGTGCAATTTCATCAGATCAAAAAGAAAGAACACCATTGCCTTATGATCATATTAGAGAAGATGATGCTGTGTATCGTCAAAAATTATGGAAAGTTATTGATGCAAGAGAAAAAATAAATTCACCTTTTCGTTACAATACCACAGAAGATAATGGCAATCAATTGTTCTTTGCAATTTTGTACAAAGCAGTTACTGAAGATTCCATTGTAGCTTTTGAAGATGAAAGATTTACGCTTCCTTATAAAGATATTGAACGATTTAAAACCAAATTCTCAGGTGGTATAGATACTTCTGATGTTTTGGATTTAGATGGTAATGTTATTAGAAAAGAAATTCGTAGAAAAGAGTTTCCAATCGATTCTATTTACAAATTCATGGTTAAAGAAGAGATCATCTTCGATAAAGAAGCAGCTAGATTGGTTCACAGAATTATTGGTATTGCACCAATGGGTCCATTAATTTTAAAAGGTAAAGTTTACGATGGTCCTCATTACCCTTACTTCTGGTTATACTACCCAGATATTAGAAATACATTAGCTAAAAAGCAAGTGTATAATACAAAAAATATGGGTGCTCGTATGACATGGGAAGACTATTTAGAAAATCATTTGTTCAGTTATTATATTGTAAAATCAACATTAGATAACTTCAGAGATCAAAGGTTAGATGAGTATATTAAAGACCCATTATTTAGATTGTTAGAAGGCGATAAGATAAAAGATAAAATCTTTAACTACGAGCAAAGTCTTTGGGCTTATTAATTCAAGAAAAAATATTCAAATAGCTTCGGAAATTTCCGAAGCTATTTTTTTTAAACTAGGTATAAGGTTACTTTTGCCAACTTAAAATAAATAATATGAGTTTAATTGTTGTGGGTTCTATGGCTTTTGATGCTATTGAAACACCTTTTGGAAAAAGTGATAAAATTATTGGTGGTGCTGCTACTTATATTGCATGGTGTGCCAGTAATTTTTGTAAAGTAAATCAAATAAGTGTGGTGGGTGGAGATTTTCCAAAATCTGAATTAGCTGCTTTAACAGCACGTGGTGTTTCATTTGAGGGATTACAAATTAAGGAAAATGAAAAATCATTTTTTTGGAGTGGCAAGTATCACATGGATATGAACAGTAGAGATACATTAGTCACAGAACTTAATGTTTTAGCCAATTTTGAGCCAATTGTTCCAGATAATTATCAAGACTGTGAATTTTTAATGTTGGGAAATTTAGACCCTAAAGTACAACGCAGTGTAATTGAACAATTAAAAAATAAACCTAAATTAATTGTTTTAGATACCATGAATTTTTGGATGGATATTATGATGGATGAAGTGCTTAAAACTGTTGCTTTAGTGGATGTTTTAGTGATTAATGATAGCGAAGCAAGGCAATTAAGTGGTGATAATTCTTTAGTACGAGCAGCAAAAAAAATTCTTACAATGGGTCCAAAATATTTAGTAATAAAAAAAGGAGAACATGGTGCTTTATTGTTTCATGAAAATGAAGTGTTTTTTGCACCTGCATTACCTTTAGAAGAAGTGTTTGATCCAACTGGTGCTGGCGATACTTTTGCTGGAGGCTTTGTAGCACACATTGCCAAAACCAAAGACATTAGTTTCGAAAATATGAAAACAGCTATTATTTTAGGAAGTGCAATGGCAAGTTTTTGTGTAGAAAAATTTGGAACACAACGTTTGCAAGAAATAACATTAGCAGATATAAAAGAAAGATTGCTTCAGTTTAAACAACTTGCAAATTTTGAAATTGCTTTAGTGTAATTAATGATGTTTTGCAGGGGCTTTTTCAGTAGTGTGGTGCTCATTATGCGATGCTTTATAATCGCCATGACATTTAGATAATAAAAACAATAAGCCAAGTAATATTCCAAAAGAAAGTAATGCTGTAAAGCTAAAATTTTTAACGTAAGTTGTATTTTCTTGATGTTGACTCATAACTATTTTTTAAAATGCAATATTAAAAAGGATTTACTATTTATGCAATTATAATTTTTAATTTGTTCTATGATTTTTTAAGATGATTAAAAACAAAAATTAAAAGCATTTCACTATTTTTGCACTCGCAATAAAATATTTTTTTTTGCAGGA
>JANPAT010000307.1:0-6026 GCA_031430075.1 Chitinophagaceae bacterium
TGAGAATGGTATTAAACTGGCAAGGTTATATACTGGCAGGCATAAAATACTGAGCCGTTATCAATCTTATCATGGAGCTACCATGGGAGTAATATCTGCCGGCGGCGATCCCCGTAAATTACCGGTGGATGCACAACAGTCACCGAATTTTGTACATTTTGATCTGCCCTATTTGTACCGTTGGGAGTACGGGGAAGAAAATTTATTAAAAGAAGCGGTAGCACAACTGGAACGGGTGATTGCTTATGAAGGTCCCGGGAATATTGCCGCCATTGTATTGGAAGGAGAATCAGGCACCTCGGGCAGTTTGCAATATCCAAAGTGATATTTAAAAGCAGTAAGGCAGATTACGAACAGGCATGGGATTTTAATGCTAATGGATGAAGTAATGAGTGGGCTGGGCCGTACCGGTAAATGGTTCGGTTTCCAAAATCACGGTATTATCCCTGATATGATTGCAATGGCCAAGGGGCTCACTTGCGGTTATTTACCATTTGGTTGTTTAATGGTTTCAGATAAAATTGCTGCAAAGTTTGATGATACCATGTTAGCACTTGGATTAACTTATTCTGCTCATCCTGTTTGTTGTGCTGCTGCTTTAGAAACACTGAAAATTTATGAAGATGATAATTTAATTGAGAATGCCAGAGAAATGGGCAAATATGTTGAACAAGAAGTTGAAAAATTAAAAGCAAAACATCCAAGTATTGGAGAATTTAGAAATACTGGATTATTAGGCTGTATTGAAGTTGTAAAAAACAAAACAACCAAAGAACCCATGGCACCATTCAATGCAAAGCCTGATGAAATGATTGTAATGAATAAAGTTGCTGCCAAAATAAAAGAATTAGGCATGTATACTTTTGTTAGATGGAATTATATTTTTATTGCCCCACCTTTATGTGTAACTAAAGAACAAATTGATGAGGGTTTAGCCATAATTAGTGAAGCTTTAAAAATTGCTGACGAAAACACAATTTAGAATTATGAATGATGGATTATGAATGATGAAAAGGAAAATATTATTGTAAAAAAATCTTATGATTTCGCTTTAGAAATTGTGAAGCTATATAAATTTTTAGCTGAACAAAAAGAATATGTGCTTTCTAAACAAATGTTAAGAAGTGGTACTTCAATTGGTGCAAATGTTCACGAAGCGGTAGCTGCTGAATCTAAAAAAGATTTTATTCATAAACTTGGTATTGCAGTTAAAGAAGCAAGAGAAACATTATACTGGCTGTGCCTTTTGCCTTATAGTGATTTTATTCAAAAAGAACAATTTGATGTTTTAAGTTCTTCTTGTAATTCATTAATAAAAATTTTGAACAGTATTATATTAACAACTAAGCAACGATATTTCCCAAATGAAGTTGGTAAATAAAAATTCATAATATATAATTAATAATTTGTACAAACATTCATCATCCATAACTCATAATTACTTTGAATAACTCTCTTTACAACGAAGACTTAGCTCCCATTCCACAAGAAAAACGAACTTGGGGAACTTGGAATTATGCTGCACTTTGGGTAAGCATGAGTTTATGTATTCCAACTTATATGTTGGCAAGTTCTTTAATTGAAGGTGGAATGAATTGGTGGCAAGCTATTTTAACCATTTTTTTGGGCAACACAATTGTGCTCATTCCGATGATTTTGAATGGTCACGCAGGAGCAAAATATGGTATTCCATTTCCAGTTTTTGCAAGGGCAAGCTTTGGAACAATTGGTGCAAACATTCCAGCAATGTTAAGAGCAATTGTAGCATGTGGTTGGTTTGGAATTCAAACATGGATTGGTGGTTTTGCCATTTATCAAATGATGAAAATGTGGATTCCTTCATTAGCAACTCTTCCACAAATTTTTCCAAATTCATTTGGATTACAAACAGGACCAGCAATTTGCTTTTTTGTATTTTGGTTATTGAATATGTATGTAGTGTATTTAGGTGTGGAAAGCATAAAAAAACTTTTAATTTTTAAAGCTATCTTTCTTCCTATTGCTGCCTTAGCATTATTGTTTTGGGCTATTAGTGCTGCAAATGGAATTGGACCAATTTTAAGTCAACCTTCTAAATTCACCAGCTCATCTTCGTTTTGGAATTATTTCTTTCCAGCTTTAACAGGCATGGTTGGTTTTTGGGCAACTTTAAGTTTAAATATTCCCGACTTTACACGTTATGCAAAATCTCAAAAAGCTCAAATCAATGGGCAAATAATTGGTCTTCCACCATCCATGACATTGTTTGCTTTTATTGGTGTTGTTGTAACATCTGCTACATTTATTATTTATGGAGAAACCATTTGGGATCCTGTGGTTTTAGCTGGAAAATTCTCTAATAAATTATTAGTTAGTGTTGCAATGATTGCAGTTGCCGTTTCAACCTTAGCAACCAATATTGCAGCAAATATTGTGAGTCCTGCAAATGATTTTTCTAACCTTGCTCCACAAAAAATTAATTTCAGAACAGGAGGATATATTACTGGAATCATTGGCATATTAATATTTCCTTGGAAACTAATTGCTGACCCTAGTGGATATATTTTTACTTGGCTAATTGCCTACTCAAGTCTTTTAGGACCAGTTGGTGGAATTATGATTGCAGATTATTACTTCATCAGAAAACAACAATTAGTAGTTGCAGATTTGTACTCTCATCAAGGAATATATTTTTTCAACAAAGGATTTAATAATAAAGCCATTGTATCATTATTACTTGGAATCATTCCAAATATTCCAGGGTTTTTATTAACTGTTAAATTAGTTTCTACTGAAGCATTTCCTTTATGGATTTCAAATTTGTATCATTATGCTTGGTTTGTAGGATTTTTAGTTAGTGGAGTTATATATTATTTATTGATGAAAAGAAAATAAACTATAATGCAACTTCAAATCATCCATAATAAAATTTATGACATCAGAGGCGAGAAAGTAATGCTTGACTTTGACCTTGCAGAATTGTATGAAGTTGAAACTCGAATATTTAATCAGGCTGTAAAAAGAAACATAGAAAATTTTCCCGATGACTTTATGTTTAAACTAACGACTAAAGAGTGGGGAAAATTTTCATCATCACAATTTGTGATGATGAAAAATATGCCAAAAAATAGAACAGGAAAATACTTGCCTTATGCTTTTACAGAACATGGAGTTGCAATGTTAGCGAGTGTTTTGAAAAGTGAAAAAGCAAGAAAAATGAATATTGCTATTATTCGTGCATTTATTGCATTAAGAAAATTAGCCATAAAAAATAATGAGTTGATTGAATTAATTAAAGAACTTAGAGGAAGAATTGATAAACACGACGTTCAATTTGCTGGAATTTATGATGCAATTGAAAATTTATTAGATGAAAAAATAAATGAGCAATCTTGGGAAAATAGAGAAAGAATTGGATTCAAAAAATAACTTTGAGTGTTGTATTATAATTTAAAATAATATGTTATGAGTATTTTAATTAAAAATGGAAGAATAATAACTGCTTCATCAGATAGTGTAGCAGATATTTTAATTGTTAATGAAACAATTCAATCCATAGGAAAAAATTTAAATGTAACTGCAGATGAAATTATTGATGCTACAGGATTGCTTGTTATGCCTGGTGGCATTGATCCTCATGTACATTTAGAGATGCCTTTTATGGGAACTTATAGTAGCGATAATTACGAAACAGGAACAAGAGCTGCACTATTTGGGGGCACTACAACTGTTATTGATTTTGTTTTACAAACTCAAGGAAAAAGTTTGCAATCTGCCTTAAAAGAATGGAAAGGAAGAAGTGATAATAATTGTGTTGGTGATTATAGTTTTCACATGGCTGTTACAGATTTTAATGAAAACACAAAAAAAGAAATTCAACACTTTATTGAAGAAGAAGGAATTGTTTCTTTTAAAACATTCATGGCATATAAAGGTGCATTAATGATTGATGATAGACAGATGATTGGTTTAATGCAAGAAGTAAAAAAACATGGAGGCTTAATCAATGTTCATGCAACAAATGGTGATATGATTGATTACTTAATAGCCAAACATAAAGCAGAAGGAAAATTAGCACCATTATACCATTACCTATCTCAACCAGAAATTACTGAAGCTGAAGCTAGTGGCAGGTTTGCAGATATGGCAAGTTATACAGGTTGCCCAGGTTATATTGTTCATTTAACATGTGAAGGAGCTTTAAATGCTGTAAGAAATGCAACAAGAAGAAACCAAAAAGTTTTTGTTGAAACTTGTATTCAATATTTATTGTTAGACGCTAGTTTATATGAACAAAATTTTGAAGGAGCCAAATGGGTAATGAGCCCTCCATTGAGAGAAAAGAAAGATCAAGCAACTTTATGGGCAGGCATTAATCAAGGCTTGGTGCAGGTTGTAGCAACAGATCATTGTCCTTTTATGTGGCAACAAAAATTAATGGGTAAAGATGATTTTTCTAAAATTCCAAATGGGCACCCAGCTATAGAAAACAGAATGGAATTATTATTCAGTGAAGGTGTTCAAAAAGGAAGAATTACTTTAAATAAATTTGTAGAAGTCGCTTCAACTAACGCTGCAAAAATATTTGGCATGTTTCCTAAAAAAGGAACCATTGCTGTTGGCAGCGATGCAGATATTATTTTGATGAACCCAAATAAAAAACATACTATTTCAGCAGCAACACATCACATGAATGTTGATTACAGCGGATATGAAGGATGGGAATTAACTGGTAAAATAGAAACAGTTTTATTAAGAGGAAAAATTGCTATAATTAACAATGAATGTAAGGTTGAAAAAGGATACGGGCAATTTATAAAACGAAAAAAAGTAGAAGGAAAAATATAAAAAATTTATAATTCATAACTCTAAATTCATAATTAAATAACATGCCAAGAATAATTAAATCAGGTCTCATTCAATTAAGTCTGCCAAAAACTGAAGGAGAAGGTACCATTGAAGAAATTAAAGAAGCCATGGTTCAAAAACATATACCATATATTGAAGAAGCAGGAAAACAAGGTGTTCAAATTTTATGTTTTCAAGAAATTTTCAATACGCCATATTTCTGCCCTGGACAAGATAAAGCTTGGTACGAAAGTGCTGAAACTGTTCCTGGTCCTACCATTGAACGTATGCAAGAATATGCAAAAAAATATTCTATGGTAATTATTGTTCCTGTATATGAAAAAGAACAAGCTGGTGTTTTATACAATACAGCAGCAGTAATAGATGCTGATGGAACTTATTTAGGAAAGTATAGAAAAAATCATATTCCACACACTAGTGGTTTTTGGGAGAAATTTTTCTTTAAGCCTGGAAACCTTGGCTATCCAGTGTTTCAAACAAAATATGCTAAAGTTGGCGTATACATTTGTTATGATAGACATTTTCCTGATGGTGCCAGATGCTTAGGATTAAATGGAGCAGAAATTGTTTATAATCCTTCTGCAACAGTTGCTGGTTTATCTCAATATTTATGGAAACTAGAGCAACCAGCACATGCTGCAGCTAATGGCTATTTCATGGGTTGCATTAATCGAGTTGGCGAAGAAAAACCATGGAACTTAGGTAAGTTTTATGGAACAAGTTATTTTGTTGATCCACGTGGGCAAATTTTTTCACAAGCCAGTGAAACAAATGACGAACTATTAATTGCCGATTTTGATTTAGACATGATTGAACAAGTACGTTCTACTTGGCAATTTTTTAGAGATAGACGACCAGAAACTTATGGTAAACTTACAGAACTTTAGTTGAGGATTAAAAGTTATGAATTAAGAGTTTTTCATAATTCATAATTCATAATTTATAACTCATAATTTTAAAATATATGATTCAAAACAATAAACTTACTTCAGAAC
This sequence comes from Chitinophagaceae bacterium, assembly GCA_031430075.1. GTDB lineage: Bacteria > Bacteroidota > Bacteroidia > Chitinophagales > Chitinophagaceae > CAIVPM01. The sequence goes on from JANPAT010000307.1 coordinate 5,844, forward strand.
AATACGAACAAAACTTTGCTGATATTCACCCTCCATTCGAAACTGCAGATGCTGCATTATTTGAAGCTAATAGGTGTTTGTTTTGTTACGATGCCCCTTGCACAAAGCTTTGCCCTACAAGTATTAATATTCCTAAGTTCATTAAACAAATTACTACTGAGAATATTAAAGGCTCTGCATATA
>JANPAT010000308.1:0-7985 GCA_031430075.1 Chitinophagaceae bacterium
TGCTTGGTAATTGACCATCTGCTATGGTGAAACAAATTGCACGAATATGATCTGCTAAAACTCTAAAAGCAATGGCTTCTTTAGTATCACTATAATCATATTTTTTAGTGGTAATTTTTTCTATGGCAGAAATTGTTTCAGTAAAAACATCAGTATCATAATTACTTTGCTTTCCTTGTATCACTCTTACTAATCTTTCAAAACCCATTCCTGTATCAACATGCTTTGCTGGCAAGGGTTGTAGACTTCCATCTTTTAAACGATTGAATTGAATAAAAACATTATTCCAAATTTCTATTACCTGTGGATGATCGTTATTTACAAGTGTTGCACCATTTATATTTTTTCTTTCATCATCCGATCTACAATCCACATGAATTTCTGTGCAAGGACCACATGGGCCAGTTTCGCCCATTTCCCAAAAATTATCTTTTTTATTTCCTAATAAAATTCTGTCTTCGGCAATCACTTTTTTCCATTCATTAAATGCTTCTTCATCTTTTGGTAAACCTTCTTTATCATCACCTTCAAAAATGGTAACATATAATTTATCTTTATCTAACTTATAAACCTCAGTTAATAATTCCCAACTCCATGCAATGGCTTCTTTTTTAAAATACCCACCAAAGCTCCAGTTGCCCAACATTTCAAACATGGTATGGTGATAGGTATCAACACCCACTTCTTCTAAATCATTGTGCTTGCCACTAACACGTAAACACTTTTGTGTATCAGCAATTCTTGGATTTTCGGGAACTCTATTTCCTAAAAAATAATCTTTAAACTGATTCATGCCAGCATTGGTAAACAATAATGTAGGATCATTTTTTACAACTATTGGAGCCGATGAAACAATTTGATGTTGTTTGCTTTTAAAAAAGTCTAAAAAAGCTTGTCTGATTGCTGAAGAAGTCATCATAAAAATTCAGGTAGTTAATTAGTTCATCAAAGAAAAAGATAATAAACTAACAACCGTTTATATTTGCGTTTAATAGGGGCAAAGATAATAGAATGGACTTGTGATAAAATCCAACTTTTATAAATACATCCCCAAAATTATAAATAGAAAAAGTTAATAATGAAGAATACCCCATTTACAGAGAAGCATATTGCACTTGGAGCAAAAATGGCTGAATTTGCAGGATATAATATGCCTATAAGTTATACAGGAATTAATGATGAACACTTTGCAGTAAGAACCAGTGTTGGCGTTTTTGATGTAAGTCATATGGGGGAGTTTATTTTAAAAGGACCAGATGCTTTGGATTTAATACAAAGAATAACTACGAATGATGCCAGTAAATTAACTGCTGGAAAAGCTCAGTACAGTTGTTTACCTAATAAAGAAGGGGGTATTGTTGATGATTTGATTGTTTATTGTTTAGAAGAAAATCAATCGTACATGTTGGTAGTTAATGCCAGCAATATTGAAAAAGATTGGAATTGGATTCAACAATTTAACACCCCTCTTTTGGAGGGGCAGGGGGAGGCTGTTGAAATGCACAACATCAGCGAAAAAACGGCTTTGTTAGCAATTCAAGGTCCTAATGCTACAAAAGCTTTACAAGCTTTAACTAATGCAGATATTTTAAACCTTAAATATTACACATTTACTAAAGGTGTTTTTGCTGGTGTAGATAATGTAATAATTAGTGCAACAGGTTATACAGGTGCTGGTGGAGTTGAAATTTATTTTGAAGATAAAGATGATAATGCTACTAAAATTTGGGATGCCATTTTTGAAGAAGGAAAACCATACAATATAAAACCCATTGGGTTAGGTGCAAGAGATACTTTGCGTTTAGAAATGGGTTATTGCCTATATGGAAATGATATTGACGATACCACTACTCCTTTAGAAGGAGGATTAGGATGGATAACTAAATTCACTAAATATTTTACTGCTAAAGAAATAATTGAAAAGCAAAAAGCAGAAGGTATTAAAAGAAAATTAGTAGGTTTTGAAATGATTGATAAAGGTATCCCTCGTCATGATTATTTAATAAAAGATGCAGAAGGAAATACTATTGGAAAAGTGTGTAGTGGTACTCAAAGTCCAAGTTTAGGAAAAGCAATAGGACTGGGCTATGTAACCATGAGCCATGCTCATTTAGACACTGAAATATTTATTGAAATAAGGAATAATTTAGTTAAAGCTAAGGTGGCCAAAACTCCTTTTGTATAGTATTGCATATAAATATTGTTAAAACTCAAATACAGTTTTTAAAACTTCAATTTACTACTACCTAAATAATATCTTTGCAACCTATGGCTAGATACGCCCACGATGTAATCATTCCTACGGAAAATAGTAATTTGTCGAAAAAAAATCAGGTGGCAGAAATGTTTAATAATATTTCTCCTCGCTACGATTTTTTAAATAGATTTTTAAGTGCTGGTATTGATGTTGGCTGGAGAAAAAAAGCCATCAAAGAATTAAAACTCAACCGACCAAAAGTTATACTTGATGTAGCAACAGGCACTGCAGATGTTGCTTTACTCACAGAAAAAATATTAAAACCCAATAAAATAATTGGTATAGATATTAGTGTAGGCATGTTGAATTTGGGTAAAGAAAAAGTTATTAAACAAAAAAAAGATCGCATTATTGATTTGCAAATTGGAGATAGTGAAAGCTTGAATTTTGAGGATAATTTTTTCGATGCAGTTACCGTTGCTTTTGGTGTTAGAAATTTCGAAAATCTTGAAAAGGGATTGGAAGAAATTTATAGAGTATTAAAACCAACAGGTAAGTTAGTTGTTTTAGAATTCAGTAAACCACAAAAAAAAGGCATTAAAGGATTTTATCATTTTTACATGAACAAAATAATGCCTTACTTTGGCAGTATTTTTTCTGGCAATAAAGAAGCTTACTTATATTTGAACAATAGTGTTCAGGCCTTTCCGGAGGGTCAAGAATTTATAAAAATTTTGCATGAAACAGGATTTACACAAACTTATTTAAAAACATTAAGCCTTGGTGTATGTACAATTTATTGCGGAAGAAAATAATTCTGTTTAGTTTACTCAGTATAGTTGTTGTTGAGTTATTTGCTCAGCGTGAACAATATCGTTCACAGCACGATGATTTAAAATATTACTTTGGTGCAACTCTTGGTTATAACATCGGATTTTTAGCAGCAAAAAAATCAGAAAAATTTTTAGCAGAAGATAGTATTTTAGTAGCAGAACCTGCAGCTAGTGGTGGTGTAACTATTGGCTTACAAGCTACAGTAAAACTTACCAAAAGATTACAAGCTCGTTTTAATCCACTAATTGTTTTAGGTGGAGCCCGCTATTTTAACTACACCTTAAACCAAAAGTATAATACTAACGAACCTATTGAACAACGTTACACTTTACCAACAACAGTTTTAAGTTTACCCTTGAGTCTTAAATTTAATAGTGATAGAATTCAAAACTTTAGAACCTATTTATTATTCGGTGTAAAAGCCGATGTAGATTTAAGTGCTAATTCTGCTGCAAGAAATCAAGAAGGTTATATCAAATTAAAAAAATATAATTATGGCGTTGAAGCTGGTGTTGGTTTTAATTTATTTTTGAAATTCTTTACACTAACACCCGAGCTTAAAATAAGCTATGGATTGAATGATATTTTAGATAGAGATCCTAATTTAAAATATTCTGCTGTATTCGACAATATTCAATCTCGTATGATTATGTTTAGCCTTCATTTTGAAGATTAAATCCATGAGTATTTTAACTAAAAAAAATATTGCCATTTTTATTGCTTTGTTATTTCATGTAAGTGGTATTATCGGAATTTTATTTACACCATATAAAGATTGGTTTGTACAACACACTTCGCTTAATTTAATACTAATGGCTGGGTTGTTAATTTTTACTCAACCAAATATTAATCGTTACTTCCTTTTATTTATTGTTATTGCAATAACTGTTGGGCTATCAGTTGAAATAATTGGCGTAAATACAGGCTTCTTATTTGGCACTTATACTTATGGAGATGTAATGGGAGTGAAGTTGTTTAATGTTCCCTTATTAGTAGGTGTACAATGGTTTGTTGTAGTATATTGTTGTGGTGTAATTATGCAATTTGTAAATAATTGGGCTCATCAAAAAATTATTGATATAGGGGGCGAAAGTGAACGAACACAAAAAGTAAAATCTATTTCATTAATTATTGATGCAGCTTTGCTAGCAACATTATTTGATTTTGTTATGGAACCTGTAGCACAGCAGTTAGGATTTTGGCAATGGAAAAATAATCATATTCCTTTTTTTAATTTCACCTGTTGGTTTTTTATCAGTGGCTTATTGCTTCTTGTTTTAAATAGATTACCTTTTAACAAATTGAATCCATTTGCCATTCATTTGTTTATTATACAATTATTATTTTTTCTTGCTTTAAGAATTTATTTATGATAGCCTTATATTTTTTTATTTGCATACTTACTTTTTTTGTTATGGAAGGCATTACATGGTTAACCCATAAATATGTAATGCATGGATTTTTATGGTATTTGCACGAAGATCATCATCAACCTCATGGCCATGTTTTAGAAAAAAATGATGCATTCTTTTTAATTTTTGCAATACCCAGTTGGCTGTGTATTATGTTAGGCTTAAAAGCTGAAAACTATATTATTGCTGCAATTGGCTTTGGTATTGCTTTGTATGGCTTGGCCTATTTTATTGTTCATGAAGTAATTATTCATCAAAGAATAAAATGGTTTACTCGAAGTAAAAATAAATATATAAAGGTTATTCGTTGGGCACATAAAATGCACCACAAACATTTAGATAAACAGGATGGTGAAAGTTTTGGAATGCTTTATGTTGCAAAAAAATATTGGGAGAAAGTTGAACGAGATGAAAAAATAAAAAATGGGTAAAGCCAGATTTGAAGTTTTTAAATACTAGTCAAATCCGTTATTATTAAAAAATTAATCATTCTCTACATTCTTCATCTTCATTAAAAGAGTGTATGCACCAACAAACACAAAATTTTTATCTATCATATTCGATTCTATTTCAACTTCCACAAAACCATTAAAATTACTTCCTGTTTTAACTTCTACTAATTCAAAAATGTTTTTGTCTTTTGCAATAAAAACATACTGTTTGTTTTCAAAACGAACCACAGCATTTTCTGGTAAAACTGTAGCGTTTTTACTTTTAGCTTCCAGTTCTGCATTCATAAACATTCCTGGTAGTAATGTTTTATTGTATTTCTCAAAATGGCAATGAACTGTTACACTTTTATCTTTCGATAAACTTTTACTTATTAATATAATTGAACAAGCATATTTATTCTCTGGATTCGAGTTGCTATATGCTAATAATTTTTGCCCTAAATACAATTTATCAAAATCTTTTTCAAAAATATCTAATGCCAAGTGTATATCCATGGGGTTAATTAATTCAAACAACACATCGCTGGGGTTTACATATTTTCCAATATTTACATTTACATTAGAAACGTAGCCATCAATAGGAGAGTAAATATTAATGCTTCTTGAAATTTTGTTTACGTTTATTTTATTAGGATTAAGACCAATTAAATTTAATTTTTCTTCCAAGGATTTAATTAAGATTAATTGTGTTTGATATGTTGCTTTAATTTGTTCAAATACCTTATCACTTGTTGCTTTGCTTTGGTTGAGTTCTTTTTGTCGGTTAAATTCATTTTCTGTAAAAGTAAACTGAGCTTTAGTAGTTAAGTAATCTTGTTGTAATTGAATATACTGTTGGTCTTCCACAATGCCTATTACTTCACCTTTGTTTACATGCATACCCGAGAGCAGCTTAGTGAATTTTAAGTAACCACCTAAAGGAACACTTATAGAAACAATATTTTGAGGAGGTACTTCTATAATTCCATTTACTTTTAAAATTGAAGCAATAGATTGCTGTTTAATTTTTCCTAGTGTAATACCAGCATTTTTATATTGCTCATTGGTAAGTGTTACCAATGTGTTTTTTGCATCATTGTTATTTATTTCAACATCTGTTGTATTGCTTCCACAAGAAATAAGCAATAAAATTATTGGTATAAGAATGAATATTTTTTTCATGTTACCTAAAATTATAAGTTTATAAAATAATTAATTTCAACTAAGCTATTATTTCTACTCAATAGTGCATCAAGGTAACTATTGTGAATGTTAGTTGCCTGATTCATTAAAAATCCCCATTCTAAGAAATTAATATCTCCATTTAAAAATTGTTTATTGGCAGTATTAATAATAAGTGTAGCATTTTTTATAGCTGTTTTTTCAAAATAGGTAACCGCTTCATCATATTTTTTTAAATTTAAAAGGGATGATTTATAAGCCATTTCAAAGTTTTTTAAATTGAGTTCGTATTCATTGTTGGTAATTTTTTCTTTTGTTTGAGCAGCACTAATTTTTTCTTTTTGGCCAGTATTAAAAAGGGGAATTCCCAAACCTATTTGTATGGATTGAAACCTTGGAACTGCATTATAAGTTTTATTATCAGCCCCCGAACCCCTCATACTCATTATATTGTAGCCCAAATTAATATTGGGTAATAACATTGATTTTTCCACTTGTGTTGCTGCTACTGCAATTTGGTGTTGTTGTTTGTTGAACTGTATTGCTGGATGTGCCTGAAGAAAAGAAGTGTCTATTTGAGCAATAATTTTCATTTTAAATTCCTTTTCATCAGGAACATAAACGTTATTTGAGTTGAGTAATAATTGAAATTGTAATTGCAACAATTCCATGCCCTGTTGCAATTGTGAAAGTTGTAAACCAATTTCTCCTCGATGATTTTCGGCTGTTGCTTTTTCTAAAACATTACTTTCACCTGTATTAAATCGTAAGATTGATTTGGTTAGAAATTCTGCAAAAACACTATCAATTTTAAGTAATAATTTTTTCTTTTCGTGCAAATATAAAAGCTGATAATAATGAAGAGCTACTTGTTTTGTTAATTCAACTTCTTTAATGTTTACCAGCAATGCACTGCTTTTCCATTCTTCTGTTAGCATATTTTTTTGACTAGTATATACTTTTGGAGTTGAAAAAGTTTGTGCAATCCCAAATTTTGTATCAATATAAAAACTATTAATTTGTCCCAATTCTGTAAACACATTTGTGGGAGGAAGCACTTTGGCAGTTTTGATTAATTGTTGTTGATATACAGCTTTTATTTTTTCATTTTTAAGAGATAAATTATTTTGTAAAGCCATATTGGTAGCAGCTTTTAAACTAATTGTTGTTTGGGCAGAGGCAAATTGGCAATGGGTAGTAAGCAATAAGCAACATGCAATAAACAATTTGCAAATAGCAATTGGCAAAATTGAAAGATGCCGCCTTTTCTGAATTGCAAATTGCAAATTGCAAATTTTAATATTTTTTTTCATTATTTAATATTTTTCAGGGTTGTTAATCATATGAAATAATAATTTTCCAACTTCTTCACTTTTAGAGGTAAGTAAATTCTTAGTTTCTTCATTAATATATTGACATGCAAAAGCAAAATCAATCCAAACAATTGTTTCAGAATTTTCAGCATCACAATCTGTAAGTTTAGAAATAAAATGAGCAGGATATCTTTTCTTTCTATATGCTTCTGCAAGATTTGCACAAACAGCTCTCGAAGACCTTCTTACTTGGTCAGTTAGAGAATATTTCTCATCATTTGGAAATGATTTGCTGATTTCGAAAATTTCCATTGCTAAAGAAGAAGCTTTTTTATAGAGCGTTGTTTCTTTAAAATTATAGGCACTCATTTTTTTAATTTTTGATTATGTTGAATTGCATTTTTTTCAAAATAATTTCAATATTGCTTATTGCTCTTTGCTTATTTCTTAATTCCTATTTTTTCAAACATGATATATAAAATTGGCAAAACAAATAAGGTTAAAAAAGTTGCAATGAGCAAACCTCCAATTACTACTGTTGCTAAAGGTCGTTGCACCTCTGCACCTTCACCATGACTTAAAGCCATCGGTAAAAAGCCCAATGATGCAACTAATG
>JANPAT010000309.1:0-2356 GCA_031430075.1 Chitinophagaceae bacterium
TTTTTAATTAACCACAATGCAGCTTTTTGATTGGCAACAACACTTAAATCACCATTGTATAAGCAATAATTTCCTTTTCCGATTTTATTGTTGCAAACCCAATCTTCAGGTAAAAATAAAGGCAAATATTGAACAGTAGTACAATTAAAAATTGTTCTAAATTTTTCGGCATCAAGTTCAGTTACCGATAATAATTTATGCTGAGATTGTGAAAGTGAGTTTTCGTATTTTTTTAATAAAATTCTTTCTCGGTAAAAAAATACTTTCTTGAAAATATTGGTAGTAGATTTTTGCAAATGATGATAATATTCATGCTCTACATTATGCAATCGAACAATTATTTTTCTGTTAGTGAACTGCTGATTAGAAAGTATTGCTGTTGAATGAACTCCTTCACATAAAATAGGATAATCATCTTGTAATAATCTTTCTTCTAATAATTTATTTTTTCTAGTTTCAACTATAAAAGGCTTTAAACTAAATAAATTAAATATGCTGTTAGAACGATTATAGTAATTTACTTCCACACAATATTGATGCAAGATTTCTTGTTTTCCTCTTCCATAATCAAAACAATGCAAATGAATTTTTATTCCATTTTTTTGTAAGAAAGGAAGCTTCCAAAACAAATCCACTACGCCTCCATAATCAACAGGATAAGGAACTGTAAAGCAAATTATATGCAGATGTTTTTCCAAAATTGTATAAGTTTTTTTTCTTCAGCTTGCCAATTTAAAACTTCTTTAGCTTGTAGGGTATTTTCTTTTAAACGAGTATAAAAAACAGTATCAGTTAGCAATGTATTTATGGCATTTGATAAAGTTTCTGGCTCAATATTTTCAACTAACATAGCCACTTCAAATTCATTATTAATACTTACATATTCAGGATAAGCAACACAAACTTGTGGAATGCCTGCCATGATATAATCAAAAAAACGATTAGCCAATGAGTAGTATTGATTCATTCCTTCTCTTTCAAAAATAGTAATACCCATTTTTGCTTGTGGTGTAATATTTTTTAATTGGTTTGGCAAAACTGTACCCAAAAGTTTTACTTTATCCTCAACTGCATTTATTTTAATTAAATTCTCAACTTGATGATAAAAATTACCAATGCCATAAATATGTAATTCTGCATTTACTTTTTTCATTGCAGGAATCAGTTGTTCAAAACCTCTTCCATAATTAACTGCACCTTGATAGATGATAATTGGTTGATTGGTTGAGTGGTTGATTGGATGATTGGTTGGATATAAATAAGGCAAATTTCTTATAACACTATACTCCACCTGATATCTTCTCTTAAATTCCTCCTGAATAAAAACATTAACGGTATAACCATGCTTAAATTTTGGTACACAGAATTGTTCAATTTTATCCCAAAACCATTTTACTTTTTTGTTATTAATTACTTCATTCATTTCAGTAAAAATTTCATGAGCATCATACACTCTTTTTGTTTGTTTTAAAATAGAAACAAAATAACAAGGCAAAATAGTATCTAAATCAATAGCACAAAGTGCATGAGCTTTTTTAAAAAGTAAAAAGAAAAATAATTTTAAATTATACTCGGCATAGAATAAAAATGTTTTTTCAAAAATGATATTTATTCTTTTTTGTTGAAAATTTTGTGTTGAAAGTGGAATTGATTTTTTTCTGTTTACACCAACCAACAAAACATCAAAACCATTTGATTGCAAAGAGCTGCAAATTCTTTGCATTCTTTGATCGTAGTTTAAATCGTTGGTTACAGTAAAAATAATTTTTTGCAAAACTTTCAATTAAGCTTCAAATATAAATAGCAAAAAATAAGTCCTGCAATTTGCAGGACTTATTAAATTTCTTAAACTCCAATTTTATAAACTCTTAATTAATAAAGTTGCAAATCTTACATAATCATCATTTTTTTGTTCAGCAGCAAGTGTTTTACACATTTCAGCACTTTGCTTAGCTGCTACTTTATCGCCTAAAGCTTTTTCAATTTTAGCTTTTAATAAATAGTACCAAAATTTATCAGTCTTCTCTCCTACTGCTTTGGTAATATTAGTTAATGCTTTATAATAATCTTTATCATATTCATAATAAAAATTTGCAGCTTGTTGATAGGTTCCTGGAGTAACATTATCTGCACTCAATGCTTTTTCAACTTGAGCTCTAATTCTATCTCTAACATTTGTAGTAATTGGAATATTTATTAAAGTATTACCCCACATTAATTGCAAATCGCAACTTTCAGCAGCAATGTTTGCAAATTGCATGGTAAAGGTTTCACAACTTGCTTTAACCTTATTTACAGGAACATTAACTCTGAATAAGTCATCTTTTTCATTGTATTGTGTACCCCATTTTTTTGA
>JANPAT010000310.1:0-2823 GCA_031430075.1 Chitinophagaceae bacterium
GTTAGAAACCACTCGTGAATTAGATAACCAGGAAGAAAAAAGAAATAAAGCAGATTTTGCCTTATGGAAAAATGCAGCCCCAGAACATATTATGCGTTGGAAAAGCCCTTGGGGTGTTGGTTTTCCTGGATGGCATATTGAATGTAGTGCAATGAGTAGAAAATATTTGGGCGAACAATTTGATATACATGGGGGTGGAATGGATTTACAATTTCCTCATCACGAATGTGAAATTGCACAAAGTGTAGTTTGTCATAATAAAATACCTGCAAAGTATTGGATGCATAATAACATGATTACCATCAATGGAAAAAAGATGGGTAAGAGTTATAACAATGTAATAAAACTAACAGAAATGTTTAGTGGCAATCATCATTTATTAACTCAGCCATTTCATCCAATGGTGATTCGTTTTTTTATTTTACAAACACATTATAGCAGCACATTAGATTTTAGTAACGATGCATTAATTGCTTCTGAAAGAGGTTTAAAACGTTTATGGGAAGCTTATGATAATTTAAGGAATTTGGAATTGGGAATTGGGGATTGGGAAGCATCAGATAAAGGGCTTGATGAAAAATGTAAAAACTTAGTTAATGAGTTTGAAGAATTTTTAAACGATGATTTTTCTACTGCTAAAGTATTAGCTAATATGTTTGAACTAACATCAACTATTAATGCCATTAAACATAAACAAATTGCAACGTCATCAATAAGTTCAAATACTTTGCATTTAATGAAAACGCAGTTTACAATTTATTTAGAAGATATTTTAGGATTGCAAACCATACAAGAAGATATTTATTCATCTTTTGAAGGAATGATTCATCTGTTAATTAACATTAGAAAAGAAGCCAAAACAAAAAAAGATTTTGTAACCAGCGATAAAATTAGAAATGAATTAGTAGCTTTAGGTATAATTTTAAAAGATGAAAAAGATGGAGAAATAAACTGGGGTTTTGCTTAGTTAATTACCAATGCATTTCCTTTATAAATTGGCAAAACGTTTGCCACATCAATACTTACACAATATTCCATATCTTCTTCTAGTCCAAATTTTGCAAGCCTATGCCAATGTGTGGTATTACGAATAAATGATTTCATTTCGTGTTTATGTAGTTGATACATTTCTTCTGCCATTAAACTACTATCACAATGCACAGTAAAATTTTCTTTTATTCGTTCAATCACTGCTCCAGCAAATAGGGTATCTTCTAAATTAATTTTATCTTTCCATGCACTGCATCCTAAAAAAACATTTTTATTATTAGTTGATAAAAAATCACAAACTGCACTTAAATTAGGGAATGAGCCTGTAACAATTTCTGAAGCACCTTTTTGCAATGCCATGTGTAAAAGCTTAGTACCATTTGTAGTTGTTAATACCAATGTTTTATTTTCTATAAAACTTCGTGGATAATCTGTTGGCGAATTTCCATATTGCAATCCTTCAATAATTTTACCATCTCGTTCACCTGCTGTAATACTGTTATGTGTTGCATTTCCAATAGCAATACATTCTTCAACATTATCAACAGGAATAATTTGTTTAGCACCATTATACAAAGCCACTGCAATAGTACTAGTTGCCCTAAATACATCAATAATTACAACCACACTATCTGTAACATCATAAACATCTAATAATTTAGGAGAAAGTATTGTATGAAGAAACGGTTTTTGACTCATAGAATATTAAATCGATTTTTAAATTTTTATGTGTTGTGATTGAATAGATTCTCCATAAAAAATAGAAGAATGTTTATCAAAATCATCTGCTGAATCTGAGGTATAAAAAGTTCGTGCAGATCCTTTGCTGCAAAGCATTTCAATTTCTGGATGACGTTGTAAATAATCTTTTAAACTAGCTGCAACAATTTCTCCTTGTGAAATAATTTTTGTGCCAACTGGAGTATGTTCAGTAATTTTTTCGATTAATAATGGAAAATGTGTACAGGCCAAAAGAATACAATCGATATTGCTATTTTGTTTTTCTAATTCATTTATATATTCTTTTACAAAAAAATCTGCACCATGAGAATGATGTTCATTATTTTCAATTAAAGGAACCCACATGGGACATGCTTGTTGATATACATTGATTTCTGGAAAGAATTTTTTTATTTCAATACTGTATGATTGTGATTGTACTGTACCACTAGTTGCCAGCACTCCAATATTTTTAGTTTCAGTAAATTTTCCAATGACTTCTGCAGTTGGTCTTATAACACCCAATACTCTTTTATTTTCATTAATTTTTGGAAGATGATTTTGCTGAATACTTCTTAAAGCCTTTGCTGATGCTGTATTACAAGCCAGTATCACTAAATGGCAACCTTGATTAAAAAACCAATCAACACATTCTTTTGTATATTCATAAACCGTTTCGAAACTTCTATTACCATAAGGAGCACGAGCATTATCTCCTAAATACATATAATCGTATTCAGGTAAAAGTTTTACAATTTCCTTTAGTACTGTTAATCCTCCATAACCACTATCGAAAACTCCGATAGAATAGGGTTTATGCATATAATTAATTTAAAAAGCTTTCCAACCTTGTGCAAAAAAATCATGTAATCCTCCACCTCGAGAAATTAGTTTACAACCTTCTTCTAAGTCTGTCATATAACCAACAACACTAATTTCTTCGCTTGCAGTTATTTTATCATAATCTTCTTGCTTAATTGTAAAAATAAGTTCATAATCTTCGCCACCATTTAATGCACAAACAGTTGGGTCTAATCCAAACTTAAATGCTGCTTGTCGAGAATCTTGATGAATAGGTAATTTTTCTTCATAAATTCTGCAACCTAAATTGCT
>JANPAT010000311.1:0-2650 GCA_031430075.1 Chitinophagaceae bacterium
TTGTTGTGATATATTCTTTAGTCCTGCTAAATTTTAGCAGGATTTTTTATTTTAGCCATACTTTCGCTAATTCAAATTTTAAAAATGCAAGGAAGCTTAACAGGATGGGATGATACAATTGTTGCATTAGCCACAGCACCAGGTATAGGTGCTATTGCTGTTATAAGATTAAGTGGTAAAAAAGCAATTACTATTGTTGATGAATTGTTTGTTTCTAAAAAATTAATCCATCAACCTTCACATACAATTCATGTGGGTATTTTAAAAAAAAGAGATGAAGTTTTAGATGAAGTTGTAGTTTCTATTTTTAAAAATCCAACATCATACACAGGTGAAGATGTTGTTGAAATTAGTTGTCATGGTTCTCCTTTTATTCAAGAAAAAATTTTAGAAACATTTACTCAAAGTGGTGCCCGATTAGCAAAGCCTGGAGAGTTTACTCAACGTGCATTTTTGAATGGCAAGTTAGATTTAGCACAAGCAGAGGCCGTTGCAGATTTAATTGCAAGTAATACTGAGGCTAGCAGAAATACAGCTTTAAAAAATATTCGTGGAGGTTTTTCAAATTCATTATCAGTATTAAGAGAAGAGTTAATTAAATTTTCAGCTCTTATTGAATTAGAATTAGATTTTAGTCAGGAAGATGTTGAATTTGCAGATAGAACAACTTTTAAAAATTTAATACATGCGATTAGTGATAATACCAAAACATTATTACACTCATTTGAATTAGGTAATGTAATAAAAAATGGTGTTCAAGTAGCAATTATTGGCAAACCAAATTCTGGTAAATCAACTTTACTGAATACTTTGTTGAATGAAGATAGAGCCATAGTAAGTTCTATTGCAGGCACAACGAGAGATACAATTGAAGAAGTAATGAATATTAATGGAGTTCTCTTTAGAATGATGGATACTGCTGGAATTAGAGATAAAACCATTGATGAAATTGAAATTATTGGAATTGGCAAAAGCCGTGAAAAAGCCCAACAAGCAGACGTGATTCTATACTTAATTGATTTAACTAGCCAAGAAGATTTTACCAATGATGTGCAATGGTTGCAAACATTAAACAAACCTTTCATTTTAATTGCTAATAAGGTGGATTGTGTAAAGAGAGAAGATTTTCATTTGCCTAACGATGCCATTTTTATTTCGGCAAAAAATAATGAGAACGTTGATGCTATAAAAAAAGCTTTGCTATCAAAAGTTATTAAAGGTAATTTTAAAACTGAAAATGTTATTGTAACCAATGCAAGACATTTTGATGCTTTGCAAAAACTTTATACTTCTTTGCAAGATATTTTAAATGGATTAGAAGAAAATGTTCCTGGCGATTTACTTGCTTTAGATATAAGACAAAGCTTACATTATTTAGGAACCATAACAGGACAAGTAACTAATGATGAACAGCTAGATTTCATCTTCAGTAAATTCTGTATCGGAAAGTAAAAGCAAACAATTAATCAGCCATTAAAATAATTTGCCAGCCAGAATTTAATATTCATTAATTGAATTACTATCTTCAACTATGCAAAAAAAATTGTACAAATTTATCATTGTATTTATTTTCATTTCTCTTCATTTTCCTTTACATGCACAAAGACAAATTATCAACTTTGATGATAATTGGAAGTTTGCTTATGGCAATGCTGCAAATCCTGAAAAAGATTTTAATTACGGCCTTAAAACCATTTTTTCAAAATCTGGCAATGCTATTGGAACCCCTGCAGACATTAAGTTTAATGATAGTTTATGGAGAAACATAAACCTTCCACACGATTGGGCTGTTGAATTGCCATTTGTTCATGTAGATAATTTTGATGTAGAAAGTCATGGTTATAAACCAGTAGGTGGTTTATTTCCTGCAACCAGTATTGGTTGGTATAGAAAACATTTTTTTGTTGATGCTAAAGATTCTGGTCAAAGATTTCAAATACAATTTGATGGGATTTTTAGAGATGCAAATATTTGGATCAATGGATTTTATTTAGGAAATAATAAAAGTGGTTATGTAGGAGCATATGTTGATATAACAGATTTTATTAATTATAATTCAGATAATGTAATTTGTGTTAGAGCAGATGCTACACAATATGAAGGTTGGTTTTATGAAGGTGCTGGAATGTATAGGCATGTTTGGTTACAACAATTTCAAAATACACATATAGCCAATGACGGAGTTTTTGCTTATGCTTCTATCAACCAGAATAGGGCAACATTGCAAGTAGAAACTTCTGTTGTAAATGATGGTTCATCAGCCTCAAATTATACCATCAAAACTTATGTTACAGAACGTGATGGAAAAATTGTTGCTTCAACAAAAGAAGAACCTATCAACATAAATATTCTTGAACAAAAAACTATTAAACAATCAATAAATATTCCAAATCCAATTTTGTGGAATCTCGAAAATCCTTATCTGTACAGGGTTGTAGTAGAGTTAAATCAAAATGGAATAGGTATCGATTCTAAAAAAATTAGATTTGGATTTAGAACTATTGAAATTAAAACTAATGGCGTTTTTTTAAATGGAAATTATATAAAAATTTTAGGCACTAACAATCATCAAGATCATGCAGGAGTTGGTAGTGCCTTGCCAGATTATCTTCAATTTTATAGAATTAGTCTTTTAAAAGACATGGGCAGT
>JANPAT010000312.1:0-2166 GCA_031430075.1 Chitinophagaceae bacterium
CTTGTGATTACTGCATTTGAAGTTTTATCAGCTTTAACCACTTCAACCAACTTCATTATAGTTGCTGGATTAAAAAAATGCATGCCAACCACTCTTTCTGGATGTGGAATTTCTTTTGTAATATCATTAACAGAAATAGAAGAGGTGTTGGTAGCTAAAATTGTTTGTTGTGAGTTGATTGTAGCTAATTGATTAAATAAATCAACTTTAATTTCTTTCTTCTCCACTATGGCTTCTATTATTACATCAGCAATACAATCTAGAATATTGGATGTGAATTTTATTCTTCTGAGAGTATCCTTTTTATCTTCAGGAGTAATTTTATTTTTACCTACTAAATAATCTAAACTTTTTTCAATGCTTGTTTTACTTTTTTGTAGCATTTCATCACTAACATCAAATTGAATTGTAGTATAACCTGCTTGTGCAGCTACTTGTGCAATACCACTACCCATTGTTCCTGCACCACAAACGCAAATGGTTTTAATTTCAATTAAATTCATAACTCATAATTCAACATTCTTAATTACTTACATATTTCTTCTGTACTGCCCACCTACTTCGTATAAAGCATTGGTAATTTGTCCAAGGCTGCAATACTTTACAGTTTCCATAAGTTCTTCAAATAAGTTTTCATTATTGATAGCTGCTCTTTTCAACTTAGTCAACATTTCAACGGATTTACTTTTGTTTCGTTTTTTAAATGCTTCAACAGTATTAATTTGTTGTTCTTTTTCTTCTGTTGTACTTCTAATAACTTCACTTGGAATTATAGTTGGAGAGCCTTTACTATTTAAAAAAGTATTTACGCCAATTAATGGCAACTCGCCTGTATGTTTTTGATGTTCGTAGAACAAACTTTCTTCTTGAATTTTATTTCTTTGATACATTCTTTCCATAGCACCTAAAACACCACCTCGTTCAGTAATTCTATCAAACTCAACAAGCACAGCTTCTTCAACTAAATCAGTCATTTCTTCTAAAGCAAAACTTCCTTGTGTAAAGTTTTCAGTTTTTGCACTACCCAATTCTCTATTAATAATTAATTGAATGGCCATTGCTCTACGAACACTTTCTTCTGTAGGTGTAGTTATGGCTTCATCATAAGCATTAGTATGCAAAGAATTGCAATTATCATAAATAGCATATAATGCTTGCAATGTTGTTCTAATATCATTGAAATCTATCTCTTGAGCATGCAAACTTCTACCACTGGTTTGAATATGATATTTTAATTGCTGACTACGTTTATTTGCCTTGTATTTATATCGCATGGCTTTTGCCCAAATTCTACGAGCTACTCTACCAATTACACTATACTCAGGATCCATACCATTGCTGAAGAAGAATGAAAGATTTGCAGCAAAATCATCAATATTCATTCCTCTACTTAAATAATATTCTACATAAGTAAATCCATTTGATAAAGTAAAGGCAAGCTGTGTTATAGGATTAGCACCAGCTTCAGCAATATGATAGCCACTAATACTTACACTATAAAAATTTCTTATTTTTTGGTTGATGAAATACTCTTGTACATCACCCATCAATTTTAATGCAAACTCTGTAGAGAAAATACAAGTGTTTTGAGCTTGATCTTCTTTTAAAATATCAGCTTGTACTGTACCTCTTACTTGTGCTAAAGCATTAGCTTTAATTTTTTCATAAACATCAGTAGGTAACACATCTGCACCACTTAAACCTAACAATTTTAATCCTAAACCGTTATTACCATTTGGTAAAACACCTTGCAGTTCTCCTTTATTTGGTATAACTGGTTTTCCATCTACACCAATATATTTTGGTAAATCTTTAATATTAAATTTTGATTCGATGAGTTTATTTACTTTTTCTTCTAAGCCATTTTCAAGAATATATTTTTCACATTGTTGATCAATAGCAGCATTCATGAAGAAAGCTAATATCATTGGTGCAGGACCATTGATGGTCATTGAAACAGATGTTTTTGGATTACATAAATCAAAACCACTGTACAATTTTTTTGCATCATCAATGGTTGCTATGCTAACTCCAGCATTACCAATTTTTCCATAAATATCTGGTCTAACAGCTGGGTCTTCACCATATAATGTAACACTATCAAATGCAGTGCTCAAACGCTTTGCAGGCTGTTCGACACTTACATAATGAAATCTTCTATTCGTT
>JANPAT010000313.1:0-11299 GCA_031430075.1 Chitinophagaceae bacterium
ATAAATATATCATTTGTTTTAAACTCATTATAAGTTCTACCTCTAAATGAAATACCAATTGAGGTCTTATCTTTAATTCGATATCTAAAACTCAATCCCTGACCATCGATAATCCCATGATAATGTCTACTAAATAATCCACTGTAGGGATATACAGTTGTATCATTTAAATTATTTTCATTAATTTGACTTATTGGTAAGTTCCTAACAAAACCAGAGTTTTGATCGGTTTTAAATTGAATTCCATATAAGCTTGCATCCCATTTATAAAAACTATTTACAGGAGAAGCTGGGTTCACATACATACTTGTAATACCAGCAAAAGGAGAGCCATTAAGTGCATGGTAACTTTGAGCATTTGCTTTTATTGAACAAATAAAGAATATAATAGTGCTTAAAAAAAGTTTATTAAACCAATTGTTCACTCGGGTTATAAAATTCATACACATGTAATTAGGAACAAAAAAAGTGCATAATAGTTTAAATTGAAAATAAATTTTAACTATTATGCTTAATTAATTTATAATAACATCTTTAGCAATGATTAATTTGCCTAAAGTTTTTGATTTTATTTCTTCAACAGATACACCAGGGGCTGTTTCTATTAAAACAAACCCATCTGCTGTTACATCTAAAACTGCTAAATCGGTAACTACTTTTCTTACACAATTTACACCAGTTAAGGGTAAACTACATTTTGGCAACAGTTTACTTTCTCCCTTTGGATTGGTATGCATCATAGCTACAATAATATTTTTAGCACTAGCAACTAAATCCATTGCACCGCCCATTCCTTTTACCATTTTACCTGGAATTTTCCAGTTGGCAATATCTCCATTTTCACTTACTTCCATTGCACCTAAAACTGTTAAATCAATTTTACCTGCACGTATCATTCCAAAACTTTCGGCACTATCAAAAATGGCTGCACCTTTAATTAGTGTTACAGTTTCTTTACCTGCATTAATTAAATCTGCATCAATTGCTTCTTCCGTAGGGTATGGACCCATACCTAAAATTCCATTTTCACTTTGAAGAATTACAGTAATATCTTGAGGAATATAATTAGCTACTAATGTTGGAATTCCAATTCCTAAATTTACATACATACCATCTTTTAGTTCCTTAGCAATTCGTTGTGCTATTCTAAATTTATCTAAAGCCATGCTTTTATTTTAGATGATTATAATTGTGTTGTTCTTCTTTCAATTCTTTTCTCATAATTTTTTCCTTCAAAAATTCTGTGAACATAAACACCCGCAACATGAATTTCATCAGGATCTAATTCGCCTGGCTCAACTAAATGTTCAACTTCGGCAATAGTAATATCGCCTGCTTTTGCCATTGAAGTTGAAAAGTTTCTGGTAGTTTTTCTAAATACTAAATTTCCCATAGTATCTCCTTTCCAAGCTTTTACAAAAGCAAAATTGGCATGTAAAGCATGTTCCATTAAATGCATTTTACCATTGAATTTTTTTACTTCTTTTCCATTTGCAATTTCAGTTCCATACCCTGCAGGTGTATAAAAAGCTGGTATGCCCATTCCTGCCATTTGAATTCTTGTTGCTAATGTACCTTGAGGAATTAAATCAACTTCAAGTTCACCACTTAAAAGTTGTCGTTCAAACTCTGCATTTTCACCTACATAACTACTCATCATTTTTTTTATTTGACGAGTTTTTAAAAGCAAGCCCAAACCAAAATCATCAACTCCTGCGTTATTAGAAATACAAGTGAGATTTTTAACTCCTTTTTTAACCAATGCATTTATTAAATTTTCAGGAATACCATTTAAACCAAATCCTCCAACCATAATTTTATTGCCATCTAAAACATCAAAAATGGCATCATCTGCATTCAAATATTTTTTATTCATAAATTATAATCTTTTAATTACCCATTCTCTTTTTTTAATTCCAAAATTTGAAATAGAATCGAGTAATATTTTCATTTCGTTGGGATGGTTTTGAAAATATTGATAATTCTTATCAAAATCTATTTGTGCTATTTGGTGTAAAGAAAATATTTTTTGGTAATAGATTGGTCTGTTGTTTTTAATTATATAAGCACTATCGTTAGTAACTTTAATTTTCATTAACTCTTCGGCATTTAGCAAATCCCACATTACAACTTTCATTTGATTTAACGATAACTCTTTGTGTTTTTTTGAACAAGATGTTAAGAAAAAAAAACTTATACAAATAATTAAATTTCTCATATTAAACCTTCATTGTATCTTCCTGCATTTGCTGGATCAAGGTTAGATAAAAGTTCAATTGCTATTGATTTTTCTTCTGGTGTAGCTCTTTTAAAAATATTAATTAATTCCTGCATTTTATTTTGCATAAAAAACTGAACGAACATGCTATTTGGAATTTCTTGATTAAATGTTTTTAATTGTTGTAATGATTTTAAAAACCCTGCAATAGCATTTTTTTCGTTAACTACCATATTATCATAACCATTTCTATAAAAATCATAGAGCACACTATGTAAAACATTATTTCGTGTATTGGATAAATTTTCAGCTAGCCAATATCTGTTTCTTAAGCCATCAAAAACTCTCCAACCACTAATATTACTACCTTCTGGAGCATTATTAACAATATTCATAGCTTTTAAAAAATATTTTTCTCCACCTTTTGGAGCAAACGAATCATAATGTATACCTACTATCATATTTGCATAAAAAGCAAATATTGCTGGCAAGTTTGAAGCTAGAGCATCACTTCCTGCAACTCTGTTTTCATTAAACTCTATGGGCTGATACTCTATATATTTAAAAGCAACATCAATATCTTGAAAATTAAATAGTGCTGCTTGATAAGTTGAGCTCATTACTGGTCGAGCTGATTGAATTATTAACTGAGCTTTATAAACATTTGTTTCTAATATATTTTCAACATTCAAAACAATATTGCAATCAATTTTTTCATTTGTTTTGTACACATCACTAGTCCATTTTCTATTATTAAAAAAATTAGAAAGTTGATTTTGAAGTGTTATAAAAATTCTTTTATCAATAGTTGTACTAACTCTACTTGCATTAACAGTAATCTTAGCCTGAAACTCTTGCGAGTATGACATTAGAGTTAAAATTAATAACGAAATTAAAATACTAAGTTTCTTCATGGTTCATTTTTGAAATTATAAAAGAGACAATATCGTTGGCTACAGCTGTTTTGCTTTTAGCTTCAAATTTATACTTTGTTGCTGATGCATCAATAATTGTAATTTCATTTTCATCTGAGCCAAAAACTTTATTCTGATTATTTAATTTATTTAAAATAACTGCGTCTAAGTTTTTACTTTTTAATTTTTGAATAGCATTAGTTTCAGCATCATTAGTTTCTAATGCAAACCCTACTAAAAATTGATTTGCCCTCTTTAACTTACCTATTTCTTGTAAGATATCTGTAGTTTTTTCTAATTCCAAGTTCCAAACCTCATCTTTCTTTTTTATTTTATTTTCAGCAACAACACTTGGCTTATAATCGGCTACAGCTGCACACATAACTATGATATCAGCATCTGCTTGCTTACATAGAACTGCTTTTAACATGTCCTGACTACTAACCACATTAATCAATTCAACAAAAGTATTTATTTTCAAATGTGTAGGACCACTTACTAAAGTTACCTGAGCTCCTAGTTTTATAAAAGCTTCTGCAATTGCATACCCCATTTTGCCAGAGGAGTGATTTCCAATAAATCTTACTGGATCAATAGCTTCATAAGTTGGGCCAGCAGTAACTAACACTTTTTTATTTTTTAATAATTGATTTGTAGAAAAATGCTGCATGATGAAATCAATAATTTGATCAGGTTCTGCCATTCTACCTTCACCTACTAATCCACTTGCTAATTCACCATTTGCTACTGGAATTAATAAGTTACCAAAAGCTTGTATGGTTTGAATATTTTTTTTAGTAGAAGGATGTTGCCACATATCTTCATCCATGGCAGGTGCAACAATAACAGGGCATGTAGCCGAAAGATAAACAGCCATGAGCAAATTATTACAAAGCCCATTCGCCATTTTTGCTAGTGAATTACAACTTAAAGGTGCAAGTAACATTACATCTGCCCATCTTCCTAAGGCAACATGATTTGCCCAAGAGTAATCATTCGACAAATCAACTAAAACTTCATTTTTAGATAATGTAGACAATACCAGCGGAGATACAAAATCTTTAGCTGCAGGGGTCATAACTACTTTAACTTCTGCTCCAGCTTTAATTAATAATCTTACAATTAATATAGATTTATAGGCAGCAATACTACCGCTAATACCAATTAATATTTTTTTTTCTTTAAGCATTAATACAAATAAAAAACGACAGTAAAAATACTGCCGTTTAAGTAATAATCTATGTTAATATTAACGAAACAAATCGCTATCATTATTTTTTCTATAGTAAATTTTGCTTTCCATAAATTCATGTGTAGCCATAATTGCTGGATTTGGCATTTTTTCGTAAGCACGAGAAATCTCTATTTGCTCTTTATTTTCATGAATTTCTTCTAAGCTATCAGTATGGCTTGCAAATTCTTCTAATTTATTATGCAACTCTTCTTTTAGTGTTACATTAATTTGATTAGCTCTTTTAGCAATGATAGAAATTGATTCATATAAATTTCCAGTCACCTCTTTTAAATCAATCAAATTTTGTGTTTCTACTACACTTGGTGTATTAGCATTAATTTGTCGGCGTAATTTGCTCATTTTTTATATTTTTAATTGAGTTGGTTATTTGTGATTTTATTACTAGTATTTCTTTATAATGTTTACTATCTGCAAATCTTTCTATAAAGTCTGTGCATTCATCTTGAACTTTTTTGTATCGCTCTTCTTGTTTTTCTTCAAAACTTAAATCTGCATATTTTAAGTACGATTTTATCATTAAATATTTATATTCATCAGCAGATTTACTATCAATAAAATTTTCTAAAATATTTTCAAATGAAATTGCTGCCGATTTATAAAAACCTAAATTGTAATAAAGTTCTGCCGCTTTAAATTCTTTTTGTTCTAATTTTTCTCTGCAAATATCAATAATTTCATTGGCTTCTTTTACTCTTATAGATGTTGGATGCATGCTAATAAAAGCTTGCATTAATGACATAGCTTTTACAGTTGGTGTTTGATCGAGTTCAGGTTTAGGTGATTGCTTATAATAACAAAAAGCTCTTAGATAATTACAATCTTCTGCTCTTTTACTATTTGGAAATGTTTCAACAAAAGTTTTATAAAAGTTTTCAGCATTTAAATAATCTTTTAAAAAATAATATGCATTTGCACTTTTAAAATACATATCCTCATAACGTTCTGTACCTTTTATATATGGAAATAAATCCTCATAAAGTTGAATAGCCAAACTGTACTTTTTATCTGCATAAAACTGCTCAGCAGCTTTGTAACGCATTTCGTTATCTGTGCTTTTAAATATTTTACTAAAACTCTTACTTTTTTCTACTTTAATTGAAGAAGACTTTTTGAAAAAGCAAGAATTTAAGCTAATCGAAATAATAAATAATAAACAAAATAATCTCATAAAGGGTTGTAAAGTTAAATGTTTACTGGCAAAGTAACGAACTCCATTTTATAAAGATTTTTTTTATCGTTAATATAAATATAAAACCCCACAACAGTGGGGTTTTATATTTATATAAGTTGAGAATTAAATACTAGTAATTCTGTTTTCCTTTTAAATGTGGAGCTGGAGCTGGAACTGTATTAGGACCCACTTCATTTGTACCTTGTAAGTCAATAGTTTTGCCATCACCGCTTCCTGAATCATAAGCAAAGATGAAACGGTTTTCGCTGATACCTTGTTTTTCAACTAAGTATTTAATAATTGCATCAACTCTATCATATGCTTTTTGTTGAGATGATTTATTTGCTTCTGGGTGACCAAGAACTTTTACTTTACAAGATGGGTTATCTTTTAGTTGAGTTGCAACAGCATCTAACAAACGCATATTATCTCTGCTAAGAGAAGCACCACCAGATTTAAATACAATACTTGGCAAATTATTCATTGAACAAGTACCTGTACCTGAAACTCCAGATTCTTTAATTGTTTCAATTACTTTTTGTAATTCAGTAATTTTTTCTCTTGATTCTTTACAACAAGCACTTTCTGGACAGTTTCCAACACCTTCTGTATTAACAGGGAAGCATTCTTGACGAGTTAATAACTCTTTATCTTTATAATCTGGAACACCATCACCATCACTATCTAGAGCTCTTCCTCTGCTATCAACAGCAACACCAGCTGGAGTGTTTGGCTCTAAATCAAATTGGTCTGTAATACCATCTCCATCAGCATCATCTAATTTAATTTTTAAGTTCTTCTTCAAATGATCTGGCTCATTTAATTCACTATACACATAGTTGTTTGGGTTAATCCAATTTAATGGCTGAACTCTATTATCCTTACTTCCAACGTTAAAGTTGAAACGCAATGTATAGGCATTTAGACCATCGAAAGAATTACTTACAGAGCTATGATAACCATCTAAATAATCATAAAAAGTTATAGTATTTTTGTTTTCTACAGCAATATTAAATCTGTCGTTTACTTTAAATGCAATCCCAGCACCAAGATTTAAAACCGGAAGTATTGCAGTTAAACCATTATTCATTGTTCCTACTGCACTTGATGAATTAGAAGGAACAAAAGCTTGATAAACTCCAGCTAAATTCTTTTTCTCCACTTCTGCAGTTAATACACCTACTCCACCAAGTAAATAAAAATTTACTTTTGGATTGCCTCTGTAATTGCTAGATGTGTTAAGAGAAGCAATTAAATCAATTCCCAAGCCCATTGAAGTTGTTTTATAAGGTCTTGCGTTAGCTGGATCAATATTTTGTTTGGGTTCTTGGCCATAAATTTTGCTATAAGAAAAATATGGACGTAAAGAGAATACATGACTTAAAGATTTACGTGCAGTTAAAGATGCAGTTAAGCCTAAATCACTATCAATATCTCCTCCAATTCTTGCAACACCTAAACCAATACCAATTTCCCACATATCACGTGGTTTTGCTGGATAAATGTAAGCATTCTTAGAAAATTCTGTGAATTGAGCACTGTTTTTTGCAGCTACTTTAGAGCTATCTTTCCATTGATTTGTTACATCAGACATTTGTGCAAATGACAAAGTTGATACTAACATAAAAACAGAAACCAAAAGTAGAGTGTAGTTTTTGTTTGACATAGTTTGTTTTTTAAAATTTAAAACCTTATTTGAAATGTAAAGATGCATCAAATTAAATTAAATTATTGAATTACAATTACTTTTTTATTGCATCATAATTGATATAATTTACATTATTCACATCTGAACATTTGCGAATTTACAAAAAAATATTAGATTTTACTGTAAAAAATTATAAATTATAAAGTTCTTTTGATTTCTTCTTCTTCATAAGCCACTACATTATCTCCAACTTGAATATCAATAAAGTTTTTAATAGTAATACCACATTCATATCCAAAAGCAACATCTTTTACATCATCTTTAAAGCGTTTTAAACTTGCTAATTCTGCATAAGCACCTTCCTGACGAGGGTAAACTAAAATACCATCTCTGTAAATTTTAATTTTATGATCACGTTTTATTTTTCCTTCTGTAACATAACAACCTGCTACTGTTGCTTTATCAAATTTAAATACTTCACGAATTTCAACTGTGGCAACTTCTTTTTCCTCAACTTTAGGCTCTAACATACCTTCCATTGCAGATCTTATTTCTTCGATGGCTTTATAAATTATAGAGTATTGTTTTATTTGTACACCTTCTGTTTCGGCAAGTTTATTTGCTTGAGAAGATGGACGAACATTGAAGCCTATTAAAATTGCATCGGAGGCTGTTGCTAACAAAACATCACTTTCAGAAATTTGACCCACTGCTTTATGAACAACTTTTATAGCAATTTCATCGGTAGATAATTTTTGTAAACTATCACTTAAAGCTTCAACTGATCCATCAACATCTCCTT
This sequence comes from Chitinophagaceae bacterium, assembly GCA_031430075.1. Classification (GTDB taxonomy): domain Bacteria; phylum Bacteroidota; class Bacteroidia; order Chitinophagales; family Chitinophagaceae; genus CAIVPM01. The sequence goes on from JANPAT010000313.1 coordinate 8,009, forward strand.
TAATGATTATATTTAATTCTTTAAAGTTTCCTAAAGCCAATCTTCTTCCAATTTCATCTAAAGTAATATGTTTACGAGCTCTTAAACCTTGTTCCCTTAATATTTGAGAACGTTGTGTAGCTAAAGATTTTGCTTGAGATTCATCATTATATACTTTGAATTTTTCACCTGCTTGAGGTGCTCCATTTAAACCTAAAAGTACAACAGGAGTTGATGGTGGTGCAGATTCTACTCTTTGGTTTCTTTCATCAAACATCGCTTTTACACGGCCATAAAACTGTCCAGAAACAATTAAATCTCCTTGATTTAATGTTCCATTTTGAACAAGAATAGTAGCAATGTATCCACGGCCTTTATCTAAAGAAGCTTCAATAATTGTTCCGGTAGCTTCTCTTTTAGGATTTGCTTTTAATTCTAATAATTCAGCTTCTAATAAAACTTTATCCAATAAAGCATCTACATTCAATCCTTTTTTAGCTGATAATTCTTGAGATTGAAATTTACCGCCCCACTCTTCCACTAACACATTCATTTGTGAAAGTTGTTCATATATTTTTTGAGGATTGGCTCCATCTTTATCAATTTTATTTACAGCAAAAATCATGGGTACATTTGCTGCTTGAGCATGACTAATTGCCTCTTTAGTTTGTGGCATCACTGCATCGTCTGCTGCAACTACAATAATTGCGATATCTGTTACTTTGGCACCTCTTGCTCTCATAGCTGTAAATGCTTCGTGACCAGGTGTATCTAAAAATGTAATGTTTTTTCCACTCAATGGTAATGTAACCTCATAAGCACCTATGTGTTGTGTTATACCACCAGCTTCACCAGCTACCACATTTGCACTTCTAATATAATCCAGCAATGAGGTTTTACCATGATCTACGTGACCCATAATAGTAACAATCGGTGGTCTTGAAACTAAATCTTCGGGATCATCATCTTCATCTTCTTCATCATCAACATCATCAAGACTTGTAAACTCAACTTCAAAATCAAATTCACTTGCAACTAACTCAATAACTTCTGCATCTAATCGTTGGTTGATAGATACCATAATTCCCAAATTCATACACTTGCCAATTACATCAGCAAAACCAACATCCATAAGGTTTGCCAATTCGCTAACAGTTACAAATTCTGTTACATGCAACTTGTTATCTGCAACTTCATTGTCGTGTGCTTCAGCTGCTTCTTTACGTTTGTCTCTTCTGTTTCTTGCTTTCAGACTTTTTCCTCTGCCAGTACTTCCAGCTAGTTTAGCCTGTGTTTCTTTTATTTTATCTTGAATTTCTTTTTTATCAATCTCTTTATCATCTCTTCGAGATTCTATTTTAATTCCTGGTCTTCCTCTTCCTCCACCTTGTGGTCTATTTCCTGGTCCTGTTGGTCTGTTAAATCCACCTCTATTTTCACCTCCAGTGCCTTTATCCTCTTTTCTAAAATCTACACGTTGAATATTGGTAGTTTTTTTATCGATAGGAATTCTTTTTCTTTTTCCTTTATCTTCCTTAGGAGCAGGTTTTGGGCGTGTTTCAACATTTTTAGGCAACTCAATTTTGCCTAAAATTTTCGGACCACTTAATTTTTGAACTTCAATATTTTCTACTTGTATAACTTCTTCAGCCGGTATAATTTTTTCTATTTCTGCTTCAACAACTGGCTTAGCTTTTACAATTACTTCTTCTACTTTTTCAGCTACTTCTTCTTTTTTCTTTTTTACAGATTTTTTTGGTTTAGTTGAAGAATCAATAGCACTTAAGTCGATTTTTGTAATAACTTTTGGACTATTTAATTCTGGGGCTTCAATTTTTACAATTTCAGATGCTGGTTCTTCAATAGCAATGGCTTCTACCACTTTTTCTTCAATTGGTTTTACCTCTGCTGCAATCTCTACCCATTGAGTTGAAACATCTAATTTTGGCAGAACCTCAATATCAATTGTTGTTTTACTCGATTTTTTAGAATCTTTTTTTCCAATGGAAATATCTTCTTCATCTCTTTTTCTTTTACCATCAACGATATTAGTTTTTGGAATTTCAACTAGATCGGCCTTGTTTTTAATCGCTTTATCAGTACTAAACTCCGCTTGAAGTGCTTGGTACATTTCAACAGATAACTTAGTAGTATCCTTTATTTCTTCTTTAAAGCCTTTACCTCCTAAAAAATCAATAATGGTATCTCTACCTACATTGAATTCTTTTGCAGCTGCTAGTAACCTTGGTAATTTAATTTCTGACATTCAATTTTGTTTTAAAGATTGTTATTCATAAATAACAATCTCTATCTGTTTTAATTTTAAATAAGAATTTTCTAAATATATATAATTTATTCTTCGTCTCTTTCCATTTCTTCGGTTAAAATCTTTCTTACTTCTTCAATAGTTTCAATTTCTAAATCTGTTCTTCTTTCTAATTCTGAATCACTAAGTTTTAGAACACTTTGAGCAGTATCACATCCTACACGTTTAAACTCATCAATAATCCATTGTTCAATTTCATCTGCAAATTCATCTAAATCATAATCAAATTCTGCAGTTTGTTCTTCATCTTCTCTATACACATCAATTTCATATTCTGTTAATTGGCTTGCCAATTTAATATTTACACCCCTGCGTCCAATAGCTAAACTAATTTGATCAGCTTTTAAATATACATCTGCTTGCTTTTTTTCATTATCTAAATTCATGAAACTAATCTTTGCAGGAGTTAATGAACGTTGAATAAGTAGTTGAATATTATTGGTGTAATTAATAATATCGATGTTTTCATTTTTAAGTTCACGAACAATGCCGTGTATTCTACTGCCCTTCATTCCAACACATGCACCAACTGGGTCAATTCTATCATCATAACTTTCAACAGCAACTTTTGCTCTTTCGCCAGGTTCTCTAACTATTTTTTTGATGGCAATTAAACCATCAAAAATTTCTGGAACTTCAATTTCTAATAATTTAGATAGAAACAATGGGCTGGTTCTCGACAAAATTACAACAGGATTATTATTTTTTACATCTACACGAGCTACAACTGCTCTAATGTTTTCGCCTTTTTTAAAATAATCTGTAGGTATTTGTTCAGATTTTGGAAGAATTAATTCATTACCTTCTTCATCTAAACACAATACTTCTTTTTTCCAAACTTGATAAATTTCGGCTGAAACGATTTCACCTATTCTATCTTCATATTTTTTGATTAAAACATTTTTCTTTAAATCACCAATTCTGCTGGCTAAAGTTTGTTTAGCTGCTAAAATTGCCCTTCTTCCAAAATCTTCTAAATTTACTTC
>JANPAT010000314.1:0-1799 GCA_031430075.1 Chitinophagaceae bacterium
TCAACTTCCCGTCATTTCGAACGAGGAACGAGTGAGAAATCTGCCAAATGAGATTTCTCGGCATGAACCTCGAAATGACGGAAGAAAATTGAGCGAAGAAGCCAACCAAGTTTTACAAGAAGGCAAAAAATTATGGCAAGCTTATTTTTCAGCAACAGATGTAAGAACTATTAGAGATGAATTAAAACTTAATAGAGCCGATGTAGGTTGGTATCAAATTCGTAAAGCTTTACAAGCACGAAATGCAAGTGGAGATTTTGTTCCTGTAAGTTTTAAACCATTTGAAGAAGCTTATAAATCTCTTACAGAAAAATTACTACCAATGGTATATGAGTTAGGATTTTTGAAAGTATAATGGTAATTAAGTAAAAGGCAAAAAACTAAATACAAACTACAAATAAGCTTCAAGTATGGGCAGTTTACGAGGTGCAAATTTCTTTACTTCTTGAGCAATGTGTTTTATATGATCTGGTGTTGTGCCACAACATCCACCAACAATATTTACAAAACCTTCTTTTGCCCAATCTTCTAAAAAATGTGCTGTTTGATGTGGTTCTTCATCGTACTCTCCCATTGCATTTGGCAAACCTGCATTAGGATAAGCTGATGTAAAGCAATTTGCAATTTGAGAAAGTTCTTCAATATGAGCCCTCATATCTTTAGCTCCTAAAGCACAATTTAATCCAACACTTAAAGGACGGGCATGTTCTACAGAAATATAAAAAGCTTCAAGCGTTTGACCACTTAAAGTTCTTCCACTTGCATCAGTAATGGTACCACTAATCATTATTGGGAGCTCAGATTTTTTTTCGTCTCTAAAATATTTCTTAACAGCAAATATTGCTGCTTTTGCATTTAGCGTATCAAAGATGGTTTCAATTAAAATAACATCAACACCACCATCAACTAAGCCTTTTGTTTGTTGGTAATATGCTGTTGCAGCTTCATCGAAACTTAAAGCTCTAAAACCAGGGTTATTTACATCTGGGCTTAGAGAAAGTGTTTTATTTAATGGACCAATAGCACCTGCAATATATTTCTCATTTTTATCGCTTGGATTTTCTTGTTTATATTCTTCAATTGCCTTTTTTGCACATTGAGCAGCAGCAACATTAAAATCATAAGCATAGGTTTGCATTTCATAATCTGCCATTGCTATAGTAGTACTGCTAAATGTATTGGTTTCAATAATATCTGCACCAGCCTTTAGATATTCTTTATGAATTGCAGTAATAATTTGTGGTTGAGTGATGCATAATAGATCGTTATTGCCTTTTACATCCAAATGCCAATCTTTAAATTGATCGCCCCTATAATCTTGTTCAGTTAATTTATATCGTTGAATCATGGTGCCCATTGCTCCATCAATAATCAATATTCTTTCTTCAATATCTTTTTTAATATTTTTCATAAATTAATAAAGTTTCAAAAAGAGTAAGAAGCGAAGAATACCTGAGTATATAATGCAGAATATTTTCGTTTATTAGTTCTTTTGTAGAAAAATGTTTGGGTTGAACAATAAACAAATCCACCCATATTGCAAATATACAATAGTGTTGAAAAAAAATTTATAAATAAGGGAAATTAGGAAGTGCTTAAAATTAAAAAACCCTTCAAGGCCGGTAATATACCGGCCAAGCGGGTACTGTTCTTGTCATCTTCATTAGGGTAACGATATTCTAAAATAAGAACGATGCAATTTATTCAAATATTTTTCAAGTATCTAAGTTGTGAAAAAGTAGGTGTAATGCTCATGCTTATTAACATCTGTTATTCTAGCTTACAATTAACTTCAACAA
>JANPAT010000315.1:0-2282 GCA_031430075.1 Chitinophagaceae bacterium
GTAAGAGATATTATTAAAAATGGTGGCAACGCCTCTCCTTTTTTACATCAAGTTGTTATTAATTCTTTGAAATAATTACAAAGAAATTTATTGTTAGTATGAAGATTCATTACGATTTAGAAAAATTACCCATTTTTAAAAATGCAGTTGTAACTATTGGCACTTTTGATGGTGTACATACTGGTCATAAAAAAATATTACATCAATTAAAAGCCGAAACTGAAGCTATTAATGGAGAATCTGTTGTGGTTACTTTTCATCCACATCCAAGAAATATTGTTGGCGATACTAGTGGGGTTTTATTGTTAACTACTTTAGAAGAAAAAATTCAACTTTTAGAAAATGAAGGCATCCATCATTTGGTGGTGGTACCCTTTGATGAAAGTTTTTCTAATTTATTAGCAGATGAATACATTGCAAATTTTCTTCATAAAAAATTACAACCCCATACTTTAATTATTGGCTACGATCATCAATTTGGAAAAGGAAGAAAAGGTAATTATGAATTGCTTGAAGAATATGGTAGAAGATTAGGATTTTTTGTTAAAGAAATTCCTAAACAAGTTGTAGAACAATCTGCTGTAAGCTCTTCAAGAGTAAGAAAAGCTTTATTACACCAAGAAATTGAAACTGCAACAGAGCTTTTAGGATACCATTATTTTTTTGAAGGAATAATTATTCGTGGAGATCAAATTGGTAGAACCATTGGTTATCCAACTGCCAATATTCAAATTAATCATGAAGAAAAATTAGTACCTGGTGATGGTGTTTATGCAGTTACAGTAGAAATTAAAAATAACAAATACCAAAACCAAGAATTTGGAGGGATGATGTATATAGGTAGTAGACCAGTTGTTAATGGTAAAAGAAGAGTAATTGAAGTAAATATTTTTGATTTTGATGATGATATTTATGATGCTACTATGAAAGTAGATGTGGTTACATATATAAGAGGCGATATGCCTTTAAAAAGTTTAGCAGCTTTAAAAGAACAATTAGCTATAGATAAAATTAATTGTGAAAAAGCATTAGCAGAATAATTCTCTCACAGATAACTCAGATATCACTGATATTTTTAATGTTTTCTGAATTATCTGTGAGAAAAAATAATTATTGATAATTTTTATTTTTCTACTTAGATTGCTTTAGGTAAGAATCTTCGAAATGACGAATAATTTTTTCTCCTAATTCCCAATAACCAATTCCAAATTCCTATTCAACTTACTTTTTCCAATCAATCATTAGCAAAGTTCTTAAAGCAACAAAAGAAGTATAATCTTTTTCACTTGCTGTTGTAACAAACTGTTCATAACGCAAACCAATGTCTAGTTTTTTAGCCACTAAAAAACCTAAACCAAAAGAAAAACAAATTCCCCCTACATCTCCTTTAATATTGGTATCTAATTTTTTAACAGATGCAAAAGTATAACCAGTTTCAATTTCAGCATTCAGTTTGGTATTTAAAAAATGCTTGTAACCCATTTTAGGAACTATTAATGTTAATGATGGATGAGCCACATTAATATTAGCTGGTGCACCCTGAACACTTAAAACTTCTCCAATAGGACCAGATCTGCCACTAAATGCAATTACACCCAAAGTGCCAGTAATGAAATCTCTTTTATTGGTTGGAAATAGAATTTTTCCACTTCCACCAAAACCTAAATTATATACTTTATATGCTTGCTGTGTTGCCATTACTGCACTTTCTGCTGCAATAGAAAATTGAGTGCTTCTTTTTTGAGCAAAAGAAAAGGATGAAGAGGCTAAAAAGCAAAGTAGAAAAATCTTTTTCAAAATAATAATTTGGGTTTGTAAAAATAGGGGTTCAAAGCATTAAAAAAGCCCTACAAGTTGCAGGGCTTTAAATATCATAAAAAAAGAATTATTTTCCACCAAACATGTAAGCTAATCGTAATCCTACAAAACTAATTGTAGAACCATTATTTGACATTGCTTCATAACGAGCAGATAAGTCTAAGCCACCTGTAATAATTCCTACATTTGGAGCATAGGTGAATGCACTAGCACTACTTCCGCCTTGTGAAGTAAATGCCATACCTATTTGTGGTTCAAAATAAAATCCACCTTCAGTTGCCATTCTGTAACCTACTTTAACAGGAATTGCATTAAATGCTGGTAATTTACCAAAGCCTGAAACTTCTTTACCACTAAAAGTCATATATCCAACAGAAGCAGTAAACCCAGATGTTTCTCCAAACAAAGCTTTAACACTTGCTCCTAAACCTACACTTTGAGAATTACTCATATCACCCATAGGA
>JANPAT010000316.1:0-4997 GCA_031430075.1 Chitinophagaceae bacterium
TTATTCACAGCTAAATCTGCAATGGCATCAGCATCTGGTTTACGAAGTGTTTGATAATTTTCTAAAATTGTTGACCAGTCTTCTTGATGTTCATCAATTAATTCATCTAAAATTCTACAATCTTCAAAACCACAATTCATACCCTGACCAAAAAATGGCACAATAGCATGTGCAGCATCGCCAATTAAAGCGAATTTATCTTCTCTTTTCCATGGAAAACATTTTATAGTAACTAATGATGAAGTTGGGTTATTAAAAAATTCTTCAACATAATTTGGCATTAAGGGAATAATATCTGCAAAATTATTTTTGAAAAAATCTTCAACTTTTTCTTTAGTATCAAGATTAGAAAAAGACAATGGTCCTTCAAAAGGAAAGAATAAAGTGCAGGTAAAAGATTTATCTAAATTGGGTAAAGCAATCAACATGTAATCCTTTCTAGGCCAAATATGCAGGGCATTTACTTCCATTGCAAATGCTCCATTTGCAGTTGGAGGAATGGTTAATTCTTTATAACCACAATCAATATAATATTGGTGATAATCGAATTTTGGATGTTGTAATTGATGGGCTAAACGAGAGGCAGCAAAAGCACCATCTGAGCCAAAAAGTATATCGAAATAAACAGTTTCAATTTGATTTTGATTTGTTTCGAATGTAATTTTATTTTTTGCCCAATCTATATTTTCACATTTATGATTGAAAAAAATTTCAACACCATTTTCTTCTGCTAAATCCATCAACTTCATATTTAATGTTGCTCTTGATACAGAATTAATATGTTGATTATTGATGCCATAGGGTTGTGTAACACTTGTGTTATCTGCATTGTGTATAAATCTTCCATACATAGGTATACAAATAGATTTTATTTCTTCGGCCAAACCAATTTTTTCTAATGCTAGTAAACCTCTATCACTTAGTGCTAAATTTATAGATCTGCCTGCACTCATTTCTAGTTTACGCATGTCATCTCTTCTTTCAAAAATTTTAACATCATAACCTCTTTTCTTCAAATAAATACTTAATAAGGAACCTACCAAGCCAGCACCAATAATTGTAATATTTTTTTTCATAAAGTTCTATTAGCTTTCTACCACTAATGCAATAATACAAGTTAATATTTTTGAAAAATATTTGAACATAAAAAATCCTGCTTTAAAGCAGGATTTTTTATTAATTTATTTTTGGAGCAGCATGCAATATTTCATCATCAACTTGGTCTGCATATTTTTTAAAATTATCAACAAACATATTTGCTAATTTCTTAGCTGCCATATCATATTCATCTCTATTCGCCCAAGTATATCTTGGGTGTAAAATTTCTTTTGGAACATTAGGACAACTCACTGGCATTAGCATACCAAAAATTGGATGAGGAATAAAATCAACATTATCTAATTCACCATTTAATGCAGCAGTAATCATAGCTCTCGTGTAGCTTAGCTTCATTCGTTTGCCCACACCATATGATCCTCCACTCCAGCCTGTATTTATCATCCAAACATTTACTTTATGTTCTCTCATTTTTTCTCCGAGCATTTTTGCATAAAACCCAGGATGTAGTGGAAGAAAAGGAGCTCCAAAGCATGCACTGAATGTTGCTTTTGGTTCTGATATTCCAGCTTCAGTGCCTGCAACTTTTGCAGTATAACCACTAATAAATTGATACATGGCTTGGCCTGTTGTTAATTTACTTATTGGAGGTAAAACGCCATAAGCATCGCATGTTAAAAAGAAAATATTTTTTGGTAATCCACCAATGCTTGGTTCTAACGCATTTGAAATAAAATCTAAAGGATAGCTAACCCTTGTATTTTCAGTAATAGATTTATCCTCAAAATTTATTGTATTTGTACCTGGTATAAAACCAACGTTTTCAACCAAAGCTCCTGGTTTAATTGCTCTGTAAATTTCAGGTTCTTTTTCTTCACTTAAGTCTATCACTTTTGCATAACAACCTCCTTCAAAATTAAAAATGGAGTCTTTTGTCCAGCCATGTTCATCATCACCAATTAATTTTCTATTAGGGTCGGCACTTAAAGTAGTTTTTCCTGTCCCACTCAATCCAAAAAATACTGCAACGTCACCATCATTACCCATGTTAGCACTGCAGTGCATACTTAAAACACTTTTGTCGTGTGGTAAAATATAATTTAAAATAGAAAATATGCCCTTCTTCATTTCACCAGTATAACCTGTACCACCAATAATAATTGTTTTATGTTTAAAAGATACAATGGCAAAATTGTGTTGACGTGTTTTGTCGATACTTGCATCAGCTCTAAAACTTGGTGCTTGAATAATTTGCCATTCTGGTTTGAAGTTTTCTAATTCTTCAGTTGTTGGTCTTAAAAACATATTATATGCAAATAAATTACTCCATGGCAACTCATTTACTACTCTGATATTTAATTTATAATTTGGGTCGGCACATGCATAAGCATCTCTTATCCAAACTTCATCTTTTGTGCTTAAATGTTTTAATAATTTAGCTTTTAAATTTAAAAAATCTTCTTCTGCAAATGGGATATTAAAATTATTCCAATGAACAGTATTTTCTGTGATTTCGTCTTTAACAATAAACTTATCTAAAGGACTTCTTCCTGTAAATTCACCAGTATTAATACACAACGCACCAGTATCATTTAAAATACCTTGATTCCTTTCGATAGATTGGTCAACTAATTCTTCTGGGGAGAGTTGATAATGAATAGTTACATTCTCTGATATACCTAATTTACTTAATTTTTCCATAGGAGATTGGAGTGATTTTGTGATAGCCATATTAAAACTTACGTTTGTTAGTTTTGCAAAAATAGGTCAGCATTTTTTAGAAAAAAATGTATGTGTATTACTTACACTTTAGTTTAGTTATTAATAAATTATTAATAATTTATTTTCAGTATGGTATAAGCCTTAAAAATTTTGGTAATTCATAAACAATATTATATTTGTTGCTACATTAATTGTTTAATTAAAATAGAAAACTGTGTCTTACGATTTAAATGAAAAAAAGCAAGAAAGTGTTTTTAGTAAAAGAATAAAAGCCGGTAAAAGAAGAACTTACTTTTTTGATGTAAGAGAAACTCGTGGCAATGATTATTTTTTAACCATTACTGAGAGTAGAAAAAGATTTGATGATAATGGCTACGACAGGCATAAAGTATTTATATATAAAGAGGATTTCAACAAGTTCACCAAAGCCTTAATTGAAAGTGTTGACTATGTTAAAACTGAGTTGATGCCTGATTTTGATTTTGATGCATTTAATCATGAATATCCAGAAAATGGTGAGAATAGTAATACAGAAGAAAATGAAAATGTTGTTGTAAACACATTAAATGAAGAAACTTCAAAAATTGTTGAACAATTAACAGAAAATACAAACACATCTGGTGATAGTAGTATTGAACACGTAGATAAATGGTAATTTAAAATAGTGAATATAAAAAAATAGCTTTCAAAATTGAAAGCTATTTTTTTATGAGGTTTAAATTATTACATAGTTGCTAATTGAACTTTTTGTGTAAGCTCTTGTACATTTTCTTTAAAAATACTATCAGTATCCATTAAATCTTTTACAGTTTGGCAAGAGTGAATTACAGTTGTATGGTCTCTCCCTCCAAAATGTTCACCTATTGTTTTTAAAGAATTTTTAGTAAAACCCTTGGCTAAAAACATAGTTATTTGACGAGCTTGAACAATTTCTCTTTTACGTGTTTTGTGTAAAAGTTTTTCGTAAGGCACACTGAAGAATTCACAAACAATTTTTTGTATAGAATCAATGGTAATTTCTTTGCTACTGGTTCTTACAAAATTTCTCAATACTTTTTTTGTAAGTTCAACATCTATTTCTTTTTTATTGAGCGATGATTGTGCTAATAATGAAATTAATGCACCTTTTAATTCTCTAATACTGGTATTAATGTTATATGCAACGTATTTAACAACTTCTGCACTAAGTTCTAAACCATCATCTTTCATCATCTTCTCTAAAATCTCTACTCTTGTTTCATAGTCTGGTAATTGCAAATCTGTGCTTAAACCCCAACGAAATCTGCTCAATAATCTTTCTTGCATGCCATCTAAATCCTTTGGTGGTTTATCTGATGTTAAAATTAATTGTTTGCCACTTTGGTGTAGATGATTGAAAATTGCAAAAAATGCATCCTGACTTTTTTCTGCTTTTGCAAAATATTGTACATCGTCAATAATTAGTACATCAATTAATTGATAAAAATGTATGAAATCGTTGATGGCATTGTTTCTGCTGTGATCTTGAAATTGGTTGATGAATTTTTCACTGCTAACATAAAGTACCACTTTGTTAGAGTGAATTCTTTTTACTTCATTCCCTATGGCTTGTACTAAATGTGTTTTACCCATTCCTGTACCTCCATATAATACTAAAGGATTAAAAGAACTTGATCCTGGTTTTTCTGCTACAGTTTTTCCTGCTCTTCTTGCAACTCTATTACACTCACCTTCTACATAATTATCAAAAGTATAATTCGCTTTTAGTTGTGGATCAATTTGCATTTTTTTAATGCCCGGAATTACAAAAGGATTTTTTACTGGGCTATCAATTACTAATGGGAAAGACATTTCATTATTTGAAACAGTTTTTACTGAAGTTGCAGGTACATCAACACTTCCACTTCTTCCATTTCCACTATCAACCATTATTCTGTATTCCAATCTTGCATCTTTACCTAATTCTCTTTTTAAAGTTTTTGCAAGTAGCGTTACATAGTGTTCTTCTAAGTATTCATAAAAGAATTGACTTGGTACTTGAATCATTAATACATTGCCCTTTAACTCAACGGGAGTAATAGGTTCGAACCATGTTTTAAAATGTTGCCATTCTACTATATCCTTAATTATGTTCAGACAATTGAGCCATACTGATTCTGAAGTTTTGTTAGTCATTACACTGTTCAATTTTTAAGAAATTAGCAAATTCACGTTTTGGTTTTATCGACTAAAAAAAATTT
>JANPAT010000317.1:0-7540 GCA_031430075.1 Chitinophagaceae bacterium
CCTTTATTTCTAAAAGTTTGACTAGCTAAATAGTCAATATCAATATCATCTGCAATAAAACTATATGTGCTGCTATTGATTTGCTTTACCTTAACACCCATTTCTTTTAGTAAATCAATCAACAAATTCACATCAATAATATCTGGAATATTTTCAATTATTACTTCTTCTGCACTGAGTAAAACAGCACTAATTACTTGCAATGCTTCATTCTTTGCTCCTTGAGGAATAATAGTTCCTTTTAATTTGTTGCCACCTATAACTTCAAAACTTGCCATGATATCATTCTTTTTTAAAAATTATTTATATATTACCATTTGGTAAACATTTTTTCTATATAATCTTCTTTAAACTCTACAAAAGTTGGATTTCCATTTGCCGTAGTATTAGGCATTTGGCATTTAAACAAATCTTCAACTAAAGTTTGGATTTCTTTTTGTGTTAAAGATCTGCCTGCTTTAATTGCATTTTGTCGGGTTAAACATCTAATTAGTTTTTCTCTTCTACCAAAATTTACTTCACTATTAAAATGTTTAAACTGCTCTAATAACAATTCTACGCTATGCATTTCATTGCCTTGTAAAACATCAGCTGGTGTTCCTTGAATTACAAATTTCTCGTTTTGTACATGTTCAATATGATAACCTAATGCATTTACATCATCTATCATCTCCTTTAATAAAACAGCATCACTTGATGAGAGTTCTAGTGTTATAGGAAATAAACTTTTTTGTGTTACAACTTGTTTATTGTTTACTGCTTTACTATATTTTTCGTACAAAATTCTTTCATGTGCTAATTGTTGATTAATTAATATGAACCCTTTTGTTGTTGATGAAACGATATAAGTATTGTGCAACTGCAAATACACTGTATGATTAGCATCGAAGCTGGCATGCTTAAATTTATTTGATGAAACCCCAATTAAATCATCTGTTGAAATAGTTTCAACTTCATCTTTTTGAATGGTTGAACTTAATGGCACAAAAAAATCTTTCCAATGTTTTAATTCGCTTTTTGGGGTAGCATCTATAAAATGTGCCTGATCTTTTTTAGTGAATGTTTGATAAATATTGGTTGAAGAAGTCGCTTCTTTTTTTTCTGAAGTAAATGGCTTTGTTACTGCATCAAGACTTTGAATATTTGCATTGAGTGTAAAGTCTAAACTTGGTGCAATACTAAATTGTGCCAAAGCATGTTTAACTGCAGATTGAACAAATGCATAAACAATTTTTTCATCTTCAAATTTAATTTCTTGTTTAGTAGGGTGAACATTGATATCAATTTGTTCTGGATCTAAATCAATAAACAATACATAGCTGGGAAAACTATCTTTAGGCAACAGATTATCGTAAGCAGAATTTACTGCATGATTTAAATAAGCACTTTTTATAAATCTATTATTTACAAAAAAATATTGATCTCCTCTGGTTTTTTTTGCAGTATCTGGCTTGCCAATAAACCCATATACATTTAAATAATCTGTATGTTCCTTTACTGGCACTAATTTAGCATTATACTGATTACCTAAAACTTGTAAAACTCTTTGTTTTAAATTTCCTGATTCGAGATGAAAAACTTGTTGACCATTACTGGTTAATGAAAAAAATATTTGAGGAAAAGCTATTGCTACTCGAATAAATTCTTCAATAATATGCCTCATTTCAACAGTATTGCTTTTTAAAAAATTCCTTCGGGCAGGAACATTAAAAAACAAATTTTTCATACTAATAGTAGTACCTACTTCATAAGCACAGGGTTCTTGCTTTTGAACAATACTATTTTCAATTTCTATAAAAGTTCCAAATGTATCTTCTTGTCTTTTAGTTTTAATTTCAACTTGTGCAACTGCTGCAATACTTGCTAAAGCTTCTCCCCTAAAACCCATGGTATTAATTCTAAACAAATCCTCAATTTGTTTTATTTTACTGGTAGCATGTCTTTCAAAAGCCATTCTAGCATCAGTTTCACTCATCCCTTTACCATTATCAATAACCTGAATTAGGTTTTTACCAGAATCACTAATAATTAATTTTATTTCTGTTGCACTAGCATCAACAGCATTTTCTAATAATTCTTTTACTGCACTCGATGGCCTTTGAATTACTTCGCCAGCTGCAATTTGATTAGCAATATGATCCGGCAATAATTGAATAATGTCTACCACAATTAGAATTTTATCTTTCTTCAAAAAAAATTAATAACCCAGTTTAAACGGCGAATGTAATTTATAACCAATTAAAATTAAGTTTCATTTGCAGTAAGTTTTCATATTCAATAAAAAGACAAGTAATTTCCTTATTTTAGCTAATATCTAAAACCACATGCAAAAAAATACAACTTCTTGGTATAGTCCATCTTTACATAAAGACATGCCTATTGCAAGTTATGGCCATAATGGATTTAATTTACTTTTAATACCAACAGCAGCAGCTGATTATTTGGAATATGAACGTTTTCAAATGATGGATGCATTAGCTCCATTTATTGATAGTGGTAAAATGAGGGTGTATAGTATAGATAGTATTAATAATGAAAGTTGGTTAAATAATGAAATGGAGCCAACACATAAAGCCATTCGACAAAATCAATTTAATAACTATGTATTTAATGAAGTAGTTCCTTTTATTAATACAAATGCAGGTGATAATAGCATGACTTACAC
This sequence comes from Chitinophagaceae bacterium, assembly GCA_031430075.1. GTDB lineage: Bacteria > Bacteroidota > Bacteroidia > Chitinophagales > Chitinophagaceae > CAIVPM01. The sequence goes on from JANPAT010000317.1 coordinate 2,666, forward strand.
TTGTGGTGCAAGTTTTGGTGCCTTGCATTCTATGAATTTATTTTTAAAAAGGCCAGATATTATTAATGGATGTATTTGTATGAGTGGTGTTTATGATTTAAGTGAATACACAAAAGGCTTTTGGGACGATCAAGTGTATTTTAATAGTCCCTTCCATTACATTCCTAATTTAAACGATGAATGGTATTTAGAAAAAATAAGAGCCAGCAACCACATACATATTTATACAGGAAGTGGAAGTTATGAAGACCCAGAAGCCAATAAAAGATTTAGTCAGGTGCTGTGGGATAAAGGCATTTGGCACGATTTAGATGTATGGGGGCCAGACATTACACATGATTGGCCAACATGGAGAGCCATGCTTCCTTATATCATTAGCAATAAATTTTAATTTCAATTACTCATTTTAAGTTTAGTAAATGAGAGCTATTTTTCGTTTTATTAAGAAATTATTTTTCTGGTTTTTTATCACTTCGCTTATTTACATTATTGCTTGTAAATGGATCATGCCTCCTATTACTATAACACAAATCAGTAATGGAATTAGTTATGGATTAAAGAGAGATTATGTTAGCAAAGATGAAATTTCTTCAAATGCAAAATTAGCTGCAATAGCCAGCGAAGACCAGGCTTTTCCTGATCATGGAGGATTTGATTGGGATGCTATTGAAAAAAGTTTGAAGCCCAAAAAGAAAAGAAAAAAAACAAAAATTCCTTTGGGTGGTGGAGCCAGCACCATTACACAACAAGTAGCAAAAAATGTTTTTTTATGGCAAGGTAGTGGCGTTAGCAGATATATTAGAAAGTTACCTGAAATGTATTTTACTAAAATGATAGAATGGATTTGGGGTAAGGAAAGAATTTTAGAAGTGTATTTAAATACTATTGAAATGGGTAAAGGCATTTTTGGTATAGAAGCTGCTGCACAAGCTTATTTTAATACAACTGCAAAACGTTTAAGCAGAGAACAAGCAGCAAAAATTATTGCATGTTTGCCAAACCCAAAAAGATTTACTGTAGTTCCTTTAAGTAGAAGAGTGGCTTGGCGTTACCCACAAATTTTGAGAGAAATGAATAATATTAGTGATGATGAAGATGTAATGGCTATTGTTAAATAATTTACTTTGAAAGAGACTAATAAAATATTATTGAAAATTTGTTGCTTTTTTCTTCCCATAATTATTGTATTTGGTTTTTTAGAATTTCAATTAAGAATGCATCATTTCACTAGCAGTTATGCTGCAAAAAAATATTATGCAGAACAACAATTAGTTAGTGTAGAAACATTAGTACTAGGTTCTTCTGAAAGTTTTAATGGAATTGATCCAACATATTTTTATAGTAGAACATTTAACCTTGCCAACGTTTCTCAAACCTTGTTTTACGATAAAGCAATTACTTTAAAGCATGTTGCTAAAATGCCAAAACTAAAAAATGTAATCATTAATATAAGCTACTTTTCTTTCTTTTATCAACTGCACGATATAAAAGAAAAATGGAGAGATGATTACTATAGATTATTTTTTGATATTAATTTTTCAGATGATAAAAACTTCACCATAAACCAATATGCTTACTTAGCAGTTTATCAACTCAAACACAGTATTGGTTTAGCTTTTAATAATTTTAAAGATAGTAATGCAGTTAATATTCTACCTAATGGTTATCAACCAAGAATGAACCAAGAACTCATTAATGATAGTACTGGCTTAGCTCGTGTGAATATTCATCACAATCAAATTTTTAAACATAGAAGAAAGGAAATAGAAAAAGATGTAGAAGATTTTGTTGAAAAATTAAAAAGAAAAAGCATCAATATTATTTTTATCACCACACCAGTTTATACAACTTACTCAAAGTTTTGCAACCCAAAAATTATTGAGCAAAATTTAAACTTTATTAATCAGCTAACTTCAAAATATCAATGTAAGTATTTTAATTATTTTACTGATACTAGTTTTAAAAAAATAGATTTTTTTGATAATGATCACCTCAATAATAATGGAGCCAAAAAATTGAGTATAAGATTGAATAATGAAATGCAGAACAACTAAAATTTAAACTTAGGGGCTTTTCTAGCTTCTTTTTCTGCTTTAGGATCTCCAGCAGCTAATTTCTCAGCACCAACAGCTCTTCCATTTGCAGGACATCCTGTTTTATTTGATTTAAAAATTGAACAAGAAGTTAAAAATGCAACAAGTGCAAATGATAAAATAATTTTTCTCATTTCAAATAATAATTATCAAAGAAAAGCAAAGATTTTTATATAATTGGTTTAAAAAAATATGTTTTAATTTTAAATGAATAAGTTAAAACACAATAAATGAAAATCATTTCGTGGAATTGTAATGGTGCATTTAGAAAAAAGTTTCAATTAATTGATGAATTGAATGCTGATATAATTGTTGTGCAAGAATGTGAAAATCCTGAAATAATAGCCGACAAGACATTTAAATCTTGGGCTAACAATTATTTATGGACTGGTGATAATAAAAATAAAGGACTATGTATTTTTTGCAAAAATCAAATGAAAATAATAGATAATGAATGGAAAAATGATGGAAATAAATATTTCATTTCAGCAAATTACGAGAATCAATTTGACATAGTAGCAGTTTGGAATCATACAGGAGGATTATCAAATTACAAGTATATCGGCCAGTTTTGGAAGTACTTACAAATAAACAAATCAAAGTTTAGCAACTGCATAATATTGGGAGATTTTAATAGTAATAAAATTTGGGATAAAAAAAGAAGGTTTTGGAATCATTCAGATGTTGTTAAAGAACTTGAAGAAATTGGAGTGGTCAGTTTATACCATAATTATTTCAAAGAAAAACAAGGAGAAGAAAAAAGAGGGACATTTTATTTACAAAAAAAAATGGAAAAAGAATATCATATTGATTATGTATTTACAAATAACAAATTAATTAATCGTATTAATGAATTTGAAATTGGTGAAAAAAATAAGTGGCTTCAATTTAGTGACCATTTGCCAATAATATTTCATTTAAACTTATAAATATCAATTTGAATTAAATCATCACAAGCTATTGTACATCTTTAAACCAACTACTATACATTAAATAATTATTTGCAATTCTATTAATCTCTCCTTCAATCATTTCAGGTGAAATATTTTTTACTTTTTTAGCAGGTACACCTGCATAAATACTACCACTTTCTACAATAGTATTTTCTAAAACTACAGCTCCAGCAGCCACTATACTATTACTTTCTACAACACAACCATCCATTACAATAGCACCCATTCCTATTAAAACATTATCATGTAATGTACAACCATGAACAATTGCATTATGACCAATAGAAACATTATTACCAATAACTGTAGCATGTTTTATATAAGTACAATGCACCACAGCCCCATCTTGTATGTTTACTTTATTGCCAATGGTAATGGTATTAACATCTCCACGTAAAACTGTATTAAACCAAATGCTACAATCGTCTCCAAAAATTACTTGTCCAACTATAGTGGCATTGGGTGCAATAAAACAATTTTTACCAAACTGAGGGGCAACACCATTAACTGGTAAAATGACAGACATAATATTTATTTTGCCGAAAGTAATCAATCAAAAAATAAATAAGTTCTTTTGCAGTTGTAAATTAGAATATGGGACAAAAAAAATTAATTCGGTTCGAAGAGATTAATCGTTTCGAAAATGTGTTTCAGCACAGAACTGAAATGAAAGGCAAATGGCATGAATATTTTAAAAATAATTATCCTATAGTTTTAGAATTAGCTTGTGGCAAAGGAGAATATGCTGTTGGTATGGGAAAACTATTTTCTAACAAAAACTTTATTGGCATTGACATTAAGGGCAATAGAATTTGGCGTGGTGCAAAAACTGCATTAGATGAAAAATTAATTAATGTGGCTTTTTTAAGAGCAGAAATAGATAAATTAAATGAGTATTTTGAAGCTAATGAAGTGGCTGAAATTTGGATTACTTTTCCAGATCCACAACTTCGTTTATCAAAAGCAAAAAAACGATTAACTCATCCTAAATTTTTAAGATTATACCAACAAGTTTTACAACAAGATGGATTGGTTCATTTAAAAACTGATAGTCCAGATTTATACAATTTTACTAAAACGGTTATTGAGCTGTACAATTTAGAAGTTGTAATAGACTATGATAATTTGTATCAAAATCAAAACTTAGCTGCTGAACTTTACATTAAAACCCATTACGAAAGTTTAGATATTGCACAAAGCAATAGAATTCATTATTTGCAATTCAAAATCAACAAAGACTTGCCTATGGAGTTAGATGAAAAACTTAAAACGATGATTAATGAATCTTCAACAACCCAATAAAAATTATTATTTCGATGATAATGGCTTATTGGTATTTACTGAATATTATTTAAGCCAAAGAGGATATTGCTGTGGCAATGGTTGCAGACACTGTCCTTATCATCACATTAATGTTCCTGATGAATTGAAACAACAATTGAATATTCAAAATAAAATTGAAATATCAAATGATTAAAACCCAAAAAGAATATTCATTTTTTGAAGATGTATATGCTGTAGTAAGAAAAATACCTAAAGGCAGGGTAACATCTTACGGTGCAATTGCTAATTATTTAGGCACTAAAATGAGTGCAAGAATGGTAGGCTGGGCTATGAATGCAGCACATAACATCAAGCCAAAAGTTCCAGCACATAGAGTGGTAAATAGAAATGGAATGTTAAGTGGTAAAGCACATTTTGAAACGCCCACCAAAATGCAAGAACTCTTGGAGAAAGAAGGCATAAAAATAGAAAAAGAAACTATCATCAATTTCGAAAAACATAAATGGGATCCAATAAAAGAACTCTCTTTATAGAATTATAAACTA
>JANPAT010000318.1:0-1581 GCA_031430075.1 Chitinophagaceae bacterium
TTAAATGATAATGATATTTTTTAAATTAAAAATTTCGTCTTTTGGAAATTACTTACAACAACATCTCCTTGCAAAGGGAGTGTTGTGATTCTAGAAACATATTCCATCATTGTTTGTAATATTTCTTTTTATTGCATTATTGCAAACAAATTAGTTTTTTGCTTTTGTGCTATACATTAACGCAACGTCCCTTTGCTATACTTAAATTACTTTGTAAGGAGACGTTGCTGTGAAGGAATTTAATTTAACTTATAAAAGCTCATATCATTACTAGTGAAATTTCTTTCACTACTGAATTAAAGTAAGCCATTTAAAATTAAAATCAATTGACTCTTTGTCTTTAAGTGGTAGTACCGGGGAAGGAAATAAACCAAGTGCACCAGATATAGCCAAAGAGGGAGTGTTGTACTCTTTTCTAATAATAGATTTGAAAACCCACTTGTTGTTTTGGTAGGAAAACTCAAATCTTATTCGGTCAGTAAAAGATGATTCTGGCTTACCATCAAAATCATTTTGTGGTTCAAAACATTTTAATGAGTTAGAATTATCTAATGCTCCATTCTCTGTGTCCCAACCTATAAACTTTTTGTATTTACTAATAGTATAAAAGACATTACCACAAGCTGCATTTGACTTGTTTGTAAAATCAATATCAATGTACCCAACAAAAGGATTTATGATTGATTCTGTTTTTTTAATATCATAAGTTAAATTTGAACCAGAATATTCTAGAACTCCCACCACAAATCCTGAGGGACTTTTCGTATAATTTTGCTTGTATATAAGTTTTTGAGGTAATTTAATAAAATCACTAACCTTACTTATGATTATATTAAAAGAATCAACAGCTTGTTTTTGCTCCTGAGTTTGTGAACTTAATGGCGAGAAAAAAAGGAAAGAAAATATAAAAAATTTCATAAAAATGATTTTAGAGTTTGAAAATTTATTCAACAGAAAATACTATAGGTGCAGAGAATTAAATTCTATTTTTAGTTTGAATTTAATCTTCTCTCCCTACTTCGCACTCTCTTTGTAATGAATTGTGTGTAAAGTAAAGGCAATATTATTATAGATAAAAGCCATAGTTGTTGTGAAATTTTTTCATACAAACATATATGCGAATGTAATACTAATTAGACTTTTTGCAATGAATCAAATCAAGAAGATTTAGACTCAATCAAATTGTATTAATTAAAGAAACCAATTACACAAAGTAAAAGTAATTATAGTTAAATTTGAATGGACTAAAAAAATGTTATTTAAGATTGATATTTTATAAATTGATCCAATTTAAAAACTTCAACAACAATTGCAATCCCTTTGTGTTATTTTCGATTAATAATATTTTTTGTAGATGAAGCGTATTTCTTTTTTAATAAGTGTTATGTTTTCTTTTCAATTGGTAGTTGCACAAAAAACTGTTTATTGGCAGCAACAAGTAAACTACAATATTGCTGTTTCATTAAATGATAAAGAGCACAGTCTTGAGGCATTAGAAAAAATTTCTTACACCAACAACTCACCAGACACTTTAAAATTTATTTGGTTTCATCTTTGGCCCAATGCTTATAAAAATGATAA
>JANPAT010000319.1:0-3297 GCA_031430075.1 Chitinophagaceae bacterium
TCATCAATTAAACTTAATAATGCATTTACTTCTTTAATCTTTTGCATAAAATATTTCTTTTAATTCTATCAAGGTTTTGTAAAATGGGTGTGGTATGCAAATCGGGGTATTGGTATTTTGCAACCAATAAAGCACCAAACAATAAATCATTGTAAGTATTACTGCTCCACTCAGTTAAATCGTTTTTAAGTTCTTTGTATTGAAGTTTATGTATAAGCTCTTCAATTCTGTTTTGAATATTACTGCATTCAGTATTTTCCCAAAGATTTTCAAGATTTGGTACAATTCCTTTACCATAATTCATAATTCTTTCAGAAATAATCTCAAAGACTTCTGTATCCGGGTCATCAATTAAACTTAATAATGCATTTACTTCTTTAATCTTTTGCATAAAATATTTCTTAAGTTTTGGTTATAGAAATAACGATGAATTCATAGTTTAATTTTATTAACTACTAGATAGTTATCCCCAATTTTGAACAATAAAAAATTTGAATTTATAAATAATAATTTGGGCATACCGACGTTCCAAAAACTGCCTACATATCTTTTGTTCTATTTTTAAAAAGTGCAACAAACATGTCATTAGATCTCATTTCATCTATTATTTTTTAGTTGTTGCAATGTTTTCTTACTTTACTTAGTCATAATAGAACAGAATGGAAACCCTGCAATTAGTTAAAGCATGTATCAAAAATGATAGACAAGCACAGAAAGTATTGTATAATAAATATGCAAGTATTATGTTAGGTGTATGTTATAGATATACAAAAAGTTTACCTGATGCTGAAGATATTTTACAAGAAGGTTTTATAAAAGTATTTAACCATTTAAAACAGTTTAAAAATGAAGGGGATTTGGGTGCGTGGATAAGACGTATAATAGTAAATACCACTCTTACCTATTTAAAAAAGCATAACAGATATAAACGAGAAATGAATTTAGACGATATAGCATTACATCCTGTAGTAAATGAAGATGTTGAAGTGAATTTGAATTTGAAAGATTTGGTAGAATATATAAGAAAGTTGCCAGTAAATTATCAAACAATTTTTAATCTAGTTGCTATTGAGGGTTATAATCATATGGAAGTTGCAGCTCTACTTAAAACTAATGTAAATACAGTTCGTAGTCAATATAGTAGAGCCAGAAGTTTATTAATGAAACAGATAACCGAAGAAAATAATTTGTGTTTAAATAAAATTAATTAATGAAAAATAATTTCGATCAATTATACAACTATAGTATTCAGCCCTCAGAACAAGTATGGAAGGAGATTGAATATAGTTTAGATAATAAAAAGAAAAAAAGAATTCTGTGGTGGTGGATTATTCCAGCTTTAATCTCAGTTGTAAGTTTTGGGTATTGGATTTATAATAAAAACTATACAACCCCAAAAGCACATGCTACAATACAACTAATAAATAATAATGCTAAAGAATTAAATAAAATTGATAAGACGAAAAATCTGAATATTACTAAAGCATTAATTATACAAAGGGAAACTCAAAAAATGGAGATTAATAAAAACAATGCTCAATTAAATACAAAAAAAAATACAACAATACAGGCAATAAAAAGCAGCTCTCCAAAAAAATATTTACAAACAAATTTGAGTGTTGAAGAATATCGTAACATAGTAAAGCAAGAACAAGCTACATCCGAAGTAGTTGCTAATAATTTGATTAATAAAAATTCTAATCATTACCCATTGGTTCAAATAACAGAACTTGAAAAAAATGACAGCAACATTATAAACATTATTGAGAACAAAACAGAAATTAAAGTAACATCAAAAGATGAGATAGCAAATAAATCTTTATTAGAAAATGGAGGATTGAACGACACATTACAACAACCCTTAATGCCTCAAAAAACGATTCAGAAAATTACTTGGAGTGCAGTTTGGGGTGGTGGATTAAATTATCTTTCTCGAAAAAACATTTTTGGTGAAGATGAAACTATGAAAACTTTTAATACACTTTCATCTTCAACTACTACAGGGGCAGCCAATAATAGTAATGCTTATATTAGTTTGCCAAAAACTGGTGCTCATTTTTCAGTTGGTATAAATGTAGATTACACTATTTCTAAAAAAATATCTTTACAAACAGGGCTTAGATACAGGTATTTAGAAAACAAACTGGCTCTTATAGTCGATACCACAGCAATTTATCCTGCTTATTATGTAACAGGCAATCAAATTCAGTATATCAATTATAGCAATCAATTCGAGTTGCCTTTTAATATTAATTATCTTATCAATCCATCCAATAAAATAAAAATTTCAATTATCGGTGGAGTTAATCTTACTTGGGTATTTAAAGATAATTGGTTAGTGGCTTATGATTTTCTTAATCGCTATCAGCCATTATTATATCAAGATAAAAGATGGCTGTTTGGAATACATACTGGATTGTCTGTTAATTATAATAATAAATTTTCCCTGAGTTTATTAGCACGAAAAAATATGACTCCAGTACAAAAAACAGGTGCTAAATATTATTGGCAACAATTAGATATGCAATTAAGCATTCCCTTTAAAACTTCAAAAAAATAAATATGAAAAAGTTAATTCAATCCATTCTTTTTAGTACAGTGATTATGCTGCAATTTTCATCTTGTTTAAAAGATGTAGGCACTAAGCAGTATAAAGTATATACCCCAATTATCGAAAGTATGAGTTCGTTAAAAGCAAAGGTGAAAAGTACTTCACCCATTTCGGTAACGAATGCAGGTAAATTATTTGTAATAGGCAATTATGTTTTATTAAATGAAAGAGAAAAAGGAATTCATGTAATAGATAATGCTGATCCATCAAATCCAATCAATAAAGCATTTATTGTAATTCCTGGAAATACTGATTTATTTGTAAAAGGAAATACACTCTACGCAAATTGTTATACAGATTTATTGGCTATAGATATATCAAATTATACTGCAATAAATACTACCAATAGTATAAATGATATTTTTAGCGATATCCGATTCATAAATGGATATTCAACCACAACTGGAAATGCTATTGTGGGATGGAGTGTTAGAGATACTTTTCTACATGTTGATATAGCCGAAGGACAAGGAATTTGGAATAATGGAAAATATATTTCTAGCAGTTGGCCTGGTGGAGGAATATTTAATATAGGTAGTGGTGCAACAACAGCAAGTAGTGCTACAGGAAAAGCAGGAAGTATGAGTCGTTTTGCAGTAGTAAATAATTATTTATATGCAGTTTCAAACTCTAAATTATTTTCAGTGGATGTTTCAAATACGGCTCAACCAGTAGTTGTTTCTAAC
>JANPAT010000320.1:0-5923 GCA_031430075.1 Chitinophagaceae bacterium
TACCAACCCAGAATTAATGTACGAAAATTTTAATCAAGTTGTAGATATTGTTATTGATGGAGGGATTGGAGGATTTATACCTTCAACTATTATTGATTGCACAAAAGAGGATTACGAAGTAGTAAGGTTGGGTGCAGGAGAATGGAATGAATAAATTTTTAAACCAAATTTTTTTGTTGAGGTAAAATATTAAAACTTTTTCTGTGATGCTTACACAAACCAATTTTCTCAATAGCTTTTCTATGTTGTAAAGTTCCATAGCCTTTGTTGTTGTGCCAACCATATTGTGGAAACTGTTGGTGTAAACCTTGCATAAATTCGTCTCTATACGTTTTAGCTAAAATGCTTGCTGCTGCTATACTTGCAAACTTTCCATCACCCTTAATAATACATTCATGCGGTAAGGTTTTATATTTTTTAAACCTATTACCATCAATTAATAAAAACTCAGGTTGTATGTATAAGCCATCTATTGCTTTGTGCATAGCTTTTATTGAAGCCTGCAGAATATTTATAATATCTATTTCTTTATTATCTATTTGTGCAACAGTAAACGACAAAGCATTTTCTTCAATAATTTGTCTTAACAAATTTCTATCTTTTTCTTTTACTTGTTTGCTATCATTTAATAGTGGATGATAAAAATCTTTTGGCAAGATAACAGCAGCAGCAAAAACGGGTCCTGCATAGCAGCCTCTACCAGCTTCATCGCAACCTGCTTCTAAAAGTTTATTTTGATAATAATTCTGTAACACTATATAATTTTCATATTTCAAAAATAACATTTACAACTGTAGTAAAACGTATAAGTACATTTGCAAAATAAATTAGAAGATATGGAAATGGATAGATCGAATAAGCTTGTAGCCAATTGGATTTTTATTGGAATTGGCATGTTAATTATTCAAGTGTTAATTGGTGGCATTACTCGTTTAAGTGGTTCGGGATTATCAATTACTGAGTGGAAACCTATTATGGGATTTTTATTACCAAGCTCTGAAGCTGAGTGGCAGCAATACTTTGAAAAGTATCAACAAATTGCACAATACAAATACATTAACCATTATTTTACATTAACTGATTTTAAATTCATCTTTTTTTGGGAATGGTTTCATAGGGTTTGGGCAAGGCTTATTGCTGTTGCATTTGCCATTCCTTTTATATATTTTATTATAAAAAAATACATCAAGCCCAATATGGTAAAACCTTTAATTATACTGGTTTTGTTGGGTGCTTTAGAAGGTGCTTTAGGTTGGATAATGGTAAAAAGTGGATTAAATGATACCAATGTTTATGTAAGTCATATTAAACTTTCTGTTCATTTTATTTCAGCCATGTTCATCATTAGTTTTGCTTTGTATATTGGATTAAGTTTAGTTGTAACCCCAAACAGTTTTGTTTATAATTCCAAACTAAAAAAATTCACCATTGCATTAATTATTCTTTTTGCTGTTCAACTAATTTATGGAGCTTTTATGGCTGGAATGAAAGCTGCCAACACTGCACCAACTTGGCCTTTAATTAATGGAGAGATTATTCCTGATACGATGTTGAATAAAGGTGTTTTTGAAGCTTTATTTTTTAATCCAATTGCAGTTCAATTTATACATCGTTTATTGGCTTATATCATTTTTGTTGTCATTATTTTTTGGGCAATACACATTCGAAAAAATAATCCTTCATTAAGCTTATTAAAAGCAAATAACCTCAGTGTAGCCTTGGTTATTTTACAAATTGTATTAGGAATATTTTCGGTGTTGCTGAGTACTAAAATTGTTTTAGGTAGCTTTGGTATTTTCGAATGGGTTGCTTTAATACATCAATTGATTGGAATGCTTTTATTGTTGAGTATAGTAGCTCATTTCTTCCTCATTAAATCAAATAAAAATTAATCTATCTTTACTAAAATAGATTAATGCAAAAGTACATTAGTGAAATTTCACAAAAGCCATTAAATGCTGCTGATAAAGTTTCGCTTTCATCTGTAAGAATTTCAATACTTGATGAAATTAAAAAAGATCATCCTCAAATAAATTGCAAAGGCTTTATTCATGTTGTTGAGTTGGATTTATATCGTCAACGTTTCATTCAATCTGTATTAGAAAGTAATTTGGGCGTTTTAAGTAAGGTAGATAAAAATGTACACAAGTTTTTAAAAAGCAAAGAATTTATTACTCCAGCTTTAGAAAAAGAAACAATTGAAGAACTAACTTATGGACAAAAATTAGCAGATAAAGTTGCCAGTTTTGGTGGTAGTTGGAGGTTTATTATAATTTTTGGTGTTTTTATATTTATATGGATGATTATAAATATTATTTTTTTAGCATCTAAAGCCTTCGACCCTTATCCCTTTATTTTATTAAATTTAATATTGTCTTGTATTGCAGCATTGCAAGCACCTGTGATTATGATGAGTCAAAACAGACAAGAAGAGAAAGATAGAGAAAGGTCACAGAACGATTATATGATTAACTTAAAAAGTGAAATGGAAGTAAGGTTGTTACATGAAAAAATTGACAATTTAATTATTCACCAGCAAGATAAATTATTAGAAATTCAACAAATACAAATTGATATGTTAAATGATATTAACGAGAAAATAAAAAAAGCCGCGATTAAATAATTGTTATATGCGTAAGCTAATCGATATTTTTTGGTACTCTTTACCAGTGCAATTATTTGTTTTGCATTTTAGAAAATATCAATTCTTATTAATTATTTGGTATATTCTTTTTGCAACTATTGGTGGAGGGTTTTTAAAAAATTTTGGTGCCGATACTTTATTTCTTGCTCCAGAATATTTTAATCATGTTACTATTTTTAGTACAGCCATTGTTGGTTTTGCTTTTGGTGTTTTTTTTATGAGTTGGAATGTTACCACATTCATTCTTCATGGTAATTTAATCAGTTTTTTAGTAACCAATGCAAATCCCTTTTTAAAGTATTGTTTAAATAATGCACTACTGCCATTAATTCTTATTGTATATTATATTATTGAAAGTATTGGTTTCGAAAAAAATCAAGAATTGCTAACCACTTTTGAACTGATTGTACTTACCTTAACTTTTTTAGGAGGTTTAGCTCTATCTATTTTATTAGGATTAGGTTATTTTTTTAGTGCTAATCATACAATAAATTATAGGGTTGGCAGCCAAATTAAATCGGCCAATGAAAAATATTTAAAAGTTAATAATAAAAGAGAAGAAGTTTTTTTGAATCCATTATTAAAAGTAAAATGGTTTTTATCAACCGGATTTAAAACTCGTAAACCAAGAAATATTCATCATTATAATGAGGCGTTTTTAAAAAAAGTTTTAAGCCATCATCATATTTCTGCAGTATTAGCCATTTTGGTTTCATTTATATTTTTAGTTTTTATTGGATTTATTTCTGATGAAAAACTTTTTCAATTACCAGCAGCATCAAGTATATTAATTTTCTTTTCAGTTCTTATAGCTGTAATTGGAGCAATAACTATTTTTTTTAAAAGTTGGACCTTAGTAATACTTGTTTTTATTTACTTAGGAGTAAATTATTTATTTAGCAAAAACATTATTGATCCCAGAAATAGAGCTTATGGTTTAGTGTATTTAAATGAAAATATCCGACCAAAATATTCCAGAGCATCTATTGATGCTTTAGCATCAAATAAAAATATTGCCAACGATAAAGCCTATTATACAGCAATTTTAAATAATTGGAAGGCTAAACAAAAAGATAGCCTACCCATTATGTTTATCATTAACACCAGTGGTGGTGGATTAAGAAGCACAACTTTTACCATGCATGTTTTAGCCAGTTTAGATAGTATGTTACAAGGACAACTAATGAATAAAACTTTATTTATTACTGGAGCTTCTGGTGGAATGCTTGGAGCAACATATTATAGAGAATTGTTTTTAAAAAAACAAAACAACGAACAAATTAATATTAACGATAAAAAGTACATTGAAAATGTTTCGAACGATTTATTAAACCCATTATTCTCATCGTTTATTACTCGTGATATTATTGGACCAGTACAAAAGTTTATTTACAATGATTTAAAATATACAAAAGATAGAGGCTATGCTTTTGAAAAACAATTAAACGATAATACTGAAGGTATTTTAGATAAACAATTAAAAGATTATATCGAGCCAGAAAAAAAAGCCATCATTCCTTTTATGTTGTTTAGTTCAGTAATTTCTCAAGATGCACGAAAACTAATTATTGCAAGTCATCCTGCTCGATTTTTAATGAAACCCAATACCAACAACAAAAATATTTCTGCTTATGATGCAGATGCTATTGATTTTAATTCGTTTTTTCAAAAACAGCAATCAACCAATTTAAGGTTGTTATCTGCATTAAGAATGAATGCCACCTACCCTTATGTTTTGCCAAGTGTTTGGTTACCATCTAATCCCGTAATTGATGTAATGGATGCTGGCATAAGAGATAATTATGGAACAGAAACCACTTTAAGATTTTTAAATGTTTTTGAAGATTGGATTAAAGCCAACACAAAGAAGGTAGTTATTATTCAAATAAGAGATAGAGAACAAAGTGATTGGGTAAAACCTAAACCCAACGATTATTTTACTTACTTAACACAGCCATTTGCACAACTGCAAGAGAACTGGTTTAATTTACAAGATTATTATCAGGCCGGACAAATAAATTATGCTTCAAATAATTTCAACAACCAACTTCAAACCATTTGTTGGCAATATTCACCAACAACAGAAAATGCAAGAGCTGGTTTAAGTTTTCATTTAACAAAAGCAGAAAAAATTGAAATTGCAAAAGCTTTAAAAAATATAGATAATCAAGAAGCTTTTGAAACATTAAAAGCACAATTAAAGTAAGTATTGCATGTTATTCAACTCCTTTGCATTTGCACTTTTTTTGCCCATCGTTTTTTTATTGCATTGGTATATAATTAAAAAAAATAAACTTCAACAAAATATACTTTTACTTTTTGCCAGTTATTTTTTTTATGCTTGTTGGGATTGGCGATTTCTTTTTTTATTAATGTTCTCTACTTTACTAGATTTTACAAGTGGATTAAAAATTGCTTCATCAGAAAATAAATTGCAAAAAAAAACATGGCTGTGGGTTAGTATAATAGTTAATCTTGGTTTTTTAGGCATATTTAAATATTACAATTTCTTTATTCTTTCTTTTACTGAAGCTCTTTCTACTGTTGGGGTTCATGTAAATGCTGTTACACTTAAGGTAATTATTCCTGTTGGAATTTCCTTTTATACATTTCATGGATTATCGTATGTTTTTGATATTTATAATAAAAAAATAAACCCCGAAAAAAACATTATTGATTACAGTTTGTTTGTTAGTTTTTTTCCATTGCTCGTTGCTGGACCTATTGAACGTGCAACACATTTATTGCCTCAATTAAAAAAAGAAAGATCTTTTCAATATGCAAATGCAATTAATGGGCTTAAACAAATTCTTTGGGGGTTATTTAAAAAAATTGTAATTGCAGATCAATGTGCAAATTATGTAAATACCATTTTTGCATCATCAAATGATTTTACTGGAAGCACTTTATTAGTAGGTGCATTATTATTTGCCATACAGATTTATGGCGATTTTTCTGGTTATTCTGATATTGCTATTGGCACAGCACGATTATTTGGAATTGATTTATTAAAGAATTTTTCATTTCCATATTTTTCCAGAAACATGGCTGAGTTTTGGAGAAGGTGGCATATATCTCTCTCAAGTTGGTTTAAAGATTATTTATATATTCCTTTAGGAGGAAGTAGAAATAGCATGAGTTTAAACATAAGAAATGTATTGATTATTTTTATTGTTTGTGTATTTTGGCATGGTGCAAACATGACTTTTATTGTTTGGGGTTTTTTGAATGCATTGTTTGTTATTCCTTCTGTTTTGCTCAGAACCAATAGAAATTATG
>JANPAT010000321.1:0-6739 GCA_031430075.1 Chitinophagaceae bacterium
TTTACACTAAAACGATTCTGCCAAAACAGAATTGGGGCTGCAAAAGTAGGGAGTTGTGATGAGAAATGGATGAAATCATTAAAGAAATTGCTACTTTTTTAAATGAAAAAGTAGCAATTAACAATAGACTTTGTAAAATAACTTACTATTCAGCAAAATATTTATGAAAATAAGGAATAGTTTCTATGCCTTTATAATAGTTTTCTAAGTTATATTTTTCGTTAGGACTGTGTAAATTATCATTGTCTAAACCAAAACCCATGAATACAATTTTAATCCCTAATTCTCTTTCTAAGATAGAACAAATAGGAATGCTTCCTCCACCACGAACTGGGATTGGTGCTTTACCAAAAGTTTGTTCAACAGCTTTTGATGCTGCTTTATAGCCTTTACTATCAATAGGAGTCATGTATGGTTCACCTCCATGATGCAATGATGCTTTCACTTCAACAGCTTTTGGAGCAATAGTTTTAAAATAATTGATTAATATTTCAGTGATTTTATCTGAAGTTTGATTAGGTACTAAACGTGCAGAAATTTTTGCAAATGCTTTTGAAGGTAAAACTGTTTTAGCACCTTCACCTGTATATCCACCCCAAATTCCATTAACTTCTAAAGTTGGTCGAATACCAGTTCTTTCATAAGTAGAATATCCTTTTTCACCCCATAAAGCTGTAACACCTAATTCATCCATATATTCTTTTTCATTATAAGGTGCTGCATTTAACAAAGTTCTTTCTTCAGGCGTTGCAACAGCTACATCATCATAAAAATTAGGAATAGTGATGCGATTATTTTCATCATGACAACTAGCAATCATTTGAGCTAAGATGGTGATTGGATTAGCAACAGCACCACCATAAGTGCCACTATGCAAATCTCTATTTGCACCAGTAACTTCAACTTCAATGTAAGACAAACCACGAACTCCAGTATCTAAAGAAGGATTTTCCATGCTCAACATAGAACTGTCACTGATTAATATCACATCAGCTTTTAAAAGCTCTTTATTTTGAGCAACGAATTTGCCTAAATTCGGAGATCCAATTTCTTCTTCACCTTCAATTAAAAATTTGATGTTAGTAGCCATAGTATTGGTTTTCACCATAGTTTCTAAAGCTTTAACATGCATATAAAATTGACCTTTATCATCAGCACTTCCACGTGCAAACACTTTACCATCTTTAATTACAGGTTCAAAGGGTCCACTATGCCAAAGTTCTAAAGGTTCTGGAGGTTGCACATCGTAATGACCATACACTAAAACTGTTGGTTTTGCAGGGTCAATAATTTTTTCTCCATAAACAACAGGATATCCATCAGTATCCATTACTTCAGCCTTAGTACATCCTGAATCTAGTAAATTTTTTCTTACTGCTTCAGCACATTTCAACATATCTACTTTATGTTCAGATTTTGCACTTATTGAAGGGATACGAAGTAATTCAAGCATTTCATTTAAATATCTTTCTTGATGTTGTTGCTGATAATCTTTCCAAACTTGCATAATATTATTTTGAATAGTGATAATTGTAGATTGCAAAAATAATTAAGTTGAAATGAAGTATACACTAATATTTTGCAATCCTTTTAATTTCAAATAATAACTTCGTTAAACAATTTACCATCTTGAACAAATCTGTCTTATTCATAACACCTCCTTTTACACAACTCAATACGCCTTACCCTGCAACAATGTATTTAAAGGGGTTTTTGAATACAAAAAATATTAGTTCTTATCAAGCAGATTTGGGAATAGAAGTTACTGTTGAATTATTTTCAAAAAATGGATTAACCAAAGTTTTCAATCTTTTTCAACCTTCAGAATCAACATCATCAAATTCAAAAAGAATTTATTTTTTAAAAGATGAATATATCGATACGATTGATAGTGTTATTCTTTTTCTTCAAAATAAAAACCCAACGCTTGCACATTTTATTGCATCAAGAAATTTTTTACCTGAAGCTGATCGATTTAAACAAATAGATGATACCACTTGGGCTTTTGGTAAAATGGGTATTCAAGATAAAGCCAAATACTTTGCCACCATGTATTTGGAGGATTTATCAGACTTTATTAAAGAATGTATTGACCCTCATTTTGGTTTTAGTAGATATGCTGAAAAATTGGCGAGAAGTGCTAATAGTTTCGATGAAATTTATCTTTCCTTACAACAACCACTTTCTTTAATAGACGAAATATTAATTGATTTATTAGAAGTAAAAATTAAAACACATCAACCAAAATTAGTTTGCATTTCTGTTCCTTTTCCTGGTAATGTTTTTGCTGCATTGCGTTGTGGACAATTCATTAAAAAATATTATCCAAAAATAAAAATTGCATTTGGTGGGGGCTTTGCAAATACTGAGTTACGTGAGATTAAAGATGCAAGAGTTTTTGAATTTATAGATTTTATTACTCTTGATGATGGTGAAGCACCAATTGAAAAATTGATTGAATTTATTGAAGATAAAATTGAAGTTGATGAATTAAAAAGAACTTTTTTACTTCAGAACATGGAAATAAAATACATCAATAATTCTTCTTGCAAAGATTACAAACAAGCTGAAATAGGCACTCCAGATTATAGTGATTTACTATTAGACCAATACATCAATGCCATTGAAGTTATAAATCCCATGCACAGTTTATGGAGTGATGGTAGATGGAATAAATTAACTATGGCTCATGGCTGCTATTGGGGTAAATGTACTTTCTGCGATATTAGTTTAGATTATATAAAAATATATGAACCTATCACTGCAAATTTAATTTGTGATAGAATGGAAACTCTTATCAAACAAACTGGTAATAATGGTTTTCATTTTGTTGATGAAGCTGCACCACCATCATTAATGAAAGCTGTTGCTATTGAAATTTTAAGAAGAAAATTAGTGGTAACTTGGTGGACGAATATTCGTTTTGAAAAAAGCTTCACCAGAGATTTATGTTTACTTTTAAAAGCATCAGGTTGTATTGGGGTCTCTGGTGGGTTAGAAGTTGCTAGTGATAGATTGCTTGAATTGATTCAAAAAGGTATTACAGTTGCACAAGTGGCAAAAGTAAATAAGAATCTTACCGATGCTGGCATTATGGTACACGCCTATTTAATGTATGGCTTTCCTACACAAACTGCACAAGAAACTATTGATAGCTTAGAAATGGTTAGGCAAATGTTTGAAACTGGAATTTTGCAATCTGCATTTTGGCATCAGTTTACCATGACAGCACACAGTCCTGTTGGTTTAGAACCTGAAAAATATCTTGTAAAAAAAGCACAAGAAGTAACCATCACTTTTGCAAATAATGATGTTGAACATATTGATGAAACTGGCACACACCATGCAGAATTTAGTTTTGGTTTGAAAAAATCTTTACACAATTTTATGCATCAAACTTGCTTAGATTATCCACTACACAAGTGGTTCGATTTTAAAGTTCCCAAAACTTCTGTTGATGCTATTTATATTAAAAATGTTTTGAATGAAGTTGATGTTAATCAGCAAAAATCAACAGCAAAAATTATTTACTTAGGAAATGTTCCATCAATTCAAATAACAACTAAATCTAAAAAAGGAAATCAGTGGGAAGTTGCAAATTTAATTTTTGAAACGAAGAAAGAAACTATCGAAATTTCAACAACTGTATTACAAGCAAATTGGCTACTATCAATACTTCCGAAGCTTTCAATTGAAAATATTAAACAATATACTTTTCAAGAAGTTAAAGAAGATTATGAAAAAAATGGATTAGAAGATTTTGAATTATTTTGGGATAATAAACCCATCAATACTTTATTCAAAATTGGATTGTTAGCATTATAAAAAAAGCCATTTCAAATTTTGAAATGGCTTTTTTATGGAACGAATATTTTTATTTAATATCTTCAGCTTTTAATCCTGTATTTACTTTTATATCTGTTATAGTAATACCAATTTTTACTCCCACGAACAAAATTATTTTAGTTGGCATTTGAACACCATTATAAAATTTATAATCATCGAAGTTTGTATAAATATTCATTTTACCCTGAGGGCCTGCATCTTCAATATGAGAATACTTAACTTTTAAACCCGTCTCAACATCATAATAATTTGTAAAAGTTCTTCCTTTAGCAGAGGTAATTTCAACAGCATAAGCTTCTTTACCATCAACCGATTCAATACCTTTTACAGCATATTTATACTTGTTTTTTAAATAATATACTTCATTAATTAAACTGGCTTCTTCATCTAATTCTTCTTTTTCATCTTCTTCAACAGGAATAGTTTGTCCTTGTTGAGATTTTGCATAAACACCATTATTTACAGATTGAGAAACAATGGTCATTGGACCAGCAGCCATCTTCATAGAAAAGCTTGTTGGCAAAATATATTTTTGAGTAACTGCAAAATCCATTGGTGCACCTTCAATTTTTGCAGTACCACTCATATCCACATCTTTTATTGCACTTATTGCAGGTTGCCCACCAATTGCTGTTATAAATTTATTTATAATACTTTCTCCTGTTATAGAAGCATCAACATTTTTCGATGTTGGTGCTTTAACTTCATTTCCATTCGCATCAAAATATTTCACCTCACCATATTTATCTAGGCCTTTTGCAATTCCTTTTGCATTACCAACAATAACAATGTACATGTTTTTTGGCGTAACATATTTGTTGGCCATTTGTTGCACAGCACCAACATTTACAGCAGCAAGATTGGATAAATATTTTTTATAATAATCTTTAGGTAAATTATAACGAGCCACATTTAATGCAAAATTTGCAATGGTACTGGGTCTTTCTAAAGAACGAGCAAAACTTCCATTCAAATAATTTTTAACTGTTTTTAATTCTTCTTCACCAACAGATTCCTTTCTAATTTTATTTAATTCAACAAAAAATTCTTGAATAGCACTATCAGTTTTTTCGTTTCTTACAGAAGCATCTGCACTAAATGATCCTACTAATTTATCTGTTTTAATACTTGAGTATGCACCATAAGTAAAACCATGTTTTTCTCTTAAGTTATTAAACAATCTTGCAGTTGCACTTTCACCTAAAATATTATTCATTACACTTGCAGAAATTGCATCTTCGCTTCCAAGCTTTAATTGAATTGGTGCTGTTAAAGTAATTACACTTTGCACAGAAGCTGGTCTATCAACAATAGCAACAATAGGTTTTGAAGGAGCTTTTGGCATATCGTAAGTAAATGTTGGTACATTACCTTTTTGCCATTTACCAAAATATTTATTGGCTAATAGTTTGGCTTTTTCTGTAGTAATATCTCCTACAAAAACTAAATAAGCTACATTAGGTTTCCAATAAGTAGCATAAAATTTCTTAATATCATCTAATGTAATTTTATTAACTGTTTCTTCAGTTTCAAACTCTCCATAAGGGTGTTTAGCACCATACACTAATTTGCTTACCACTCTTGCTTTAATTGCATTTGGATCATCTTTTTGTGTTTGTAAGCCAGATAAAGTTCTTTTACGAATTTTTTCTAACTCATCAGCAGGAAAAGAAGGATTCAACACTACATCTGCCATTAAAGAAAATGCTTTGTCGAAATTATTAGTCAATGCATTTACACTTGTAGATGTTGCAGATGTACTTAAATCAGCTCCTAAAAAATCTACTTCTTCATCTAAAACATCTTTAGTTTTTGTTTTAGTTCCATAACCCATTAAAATTCCAGCCATATCTGCATAACCGGCTTTATCACCTTCAATAAATGGATCTACATCTAATGAAAGTGTTACGGCAACTTTTGGTAATTTACTATTCTTTACTACAAAAATTTTCAAGCCATTTGGCAATGTAATCATTGGAGGTTGAGCAATATTAATAATTGGTGCCGGACCAGGTTTTGGTGCTTTGGTTCTATCTACTTGTGCATGTAATGTAATGGGTATTACTATTAATGCTAAATTGATTATATTTTTTATTGTGTTCATTTTATTTTTTTTAAAAGATGATGTTGTTAATGTTTACAAATTATTTTATCATTAACCTTTCTTTTTTGGAACATAAGTAAGTACTACCCTGTTATCCTTATTCAAATATTTTTTTGCAACTTTTTGTAAATCTTCTCTTGTTACTTTTTTAAATCTATCAATTTCATTGTTAATTAAATTAGCATCATTAAAGTACACTTCATAATTAGCCAAGCTTTCTGCAATACCTGCCATACTTGAATTTTTTTGTACAAAACTGCTCTGAATTTGATTCATTACTTTTTGGTATTCTTTTTCACTCACTAAGTTTTCTTTAATATCGGTAATGATAGAATCCATTGAACTTTCTAATTTTTCTACAGAATTACCCATGTTTGGTAAAGAGTAAACAATAAACATTCCTGCATCTTCTAAAGCAAAAGGAAAAGCAGCTGCAGCAAGTGCTTGCTGAGATTTATTAACAAGTATTTTTTGCATTCTAGAACTTTCTCCACCAGATAAAATGGTTGATAACACATTAAACGTATAATAATCTTCTGTGCCTTGTTTTGGTGTTCTGTAGGCTTGTAGTAATAAAGGTAATTGAACATTATCTTCAATAACATCTCTTACTTCACCATTTAAAGGAGGTTCTACAATATTTGGTCGAACAATTGGTTGAGTACCTCTAGGAATATCTTTAAAATATAAGGCTATGTTCTTTTTTGCATCTTCAATATTAAAATCACCAGCTATAGATAATACACAGTTATTGGGTACATAATAAGTTTTATAAAAATCAATAAACTC
>JANPAT010000322.1:0-1916 GCA_031430075.1 Chitinophagaceae bacterium
ACCAGAATAAAAATTTTTGTTTTTAATTATGTTTGTATAACCAGTTGCCCCTTGAAAACTTTGATTTAATTTTTTTAGTGCACTTTTATTTTAAATAAAATAATTTCCTTTGTCTAGTCCTAGCAAATGATTTTTTTGCCGGTCAATAAAAATACTTAAAACATTATTATTCTGTAAGCCTTGCGATCTATTGAATTGCTGAATTAAATTTCCTTTTTTATTAATTATATGAACACCATTATATGAGGTAGCTAATGCTATTGTATTGCTATCAACTAAAGTTGCATCATAAATTCTATATTTCTCAACAAGTTCTAATGTTGGGGAAGAAATTTTTATCAGCTGATTTTGAAATAAATTATACACTCCGTTCTTAAGAGTAGTAATAATGTATGCGTTTGAAGAAGATGGTACGAATGCAGTTATTTCTGATCCTTGTGGAAGTGTATTTTGTAAAACTAGAGGTTTAAAAATCTCATTTTCAAAAGTAAAAATCCCATTTTCTCTGTCTTGTACAAATAATTTTTCATTGCTAATTCCCATGAAAGTCCATTCATTTGGAGCATTGTAAACAACAGCAGTTTTATTATTTAGTTTTATAATTTTATTGAATGATCGAAAAAATATTTCATTGTTAAGAATTTTTATATCCCATATATCACCAAGTAATCTGTCTTTTTGGGGAATTAAATTTAAAATGGAATAGTATTCTAATTTGCCATGATTATTAGGGTAAAAATATCCAATCTCGTCTTGGCCCCCTACATATATTCTATTATCGTTTGCAACTTCAACAGAACGAACAATGGTTTTATTAGGCAAAGGCAACAACTCCCAATACTTGCCATCAAAAGTTAATAAACCTTCGTTATTAGCAACATAAATAATTCCATTTTTATCCTGTTTTATATCCCAGTTTTGAAGTCCAGCCTTATATGAACTTTTCAAAAAATTGTTAATGTTTGGTAGCCCAATTGTATTTTGAGCGGTTGTAAAAAAAGAAAAAATAAAAAAGGATAAAAATTGGCAAAACTTCAAAATTCGGTTAAAATGAAAGTGCATTTTATAGGTTGATGTAGTAATGAAGTAGTAAATATAGCTATAAAACGTCAAAAAATAATTTCTGATGTAGTAGTGATGTGTGCTAAATTTTGGTGACTGTAGTAGGGCAATTTAGTTTAGCACTTTATTTAAAACTGCATTTTTATTAAATATTTCACAAAAAAACTCTCATGAAAAAAAAATACTCTTTAATGTTTTTTTTATTGCTTGTAACTTTTCAAGTTATGTCGCAAGCACCTTCATCACCAGCAGGTACACCCCCTGTAAGAAATGCTACAGATGTAATTTCTATATATAGCGGGGCATATACTAACAAAGCTGGAACTGATTGGAACCCTGGTTGGGGTCAAAGTACTGCTGTTACAAATTATATAGTTTCTGGCGACACTATGCTCAAGTATTCAACTTTCAATTATCAAGGTGTTCAATTTTCGAGCTCTGTTGATGCTTCGAACATGACCAAACTTCATTTAGATATTTGGACTTCTAATTGTACGTCATTTGAAGTTTTTTTAATCAACACAAGCCCGGCTCCAACTGTTGAGCAAAAATTTGTAGTTACTCCTACATTATCTGGTTGGAATAGTATTGATATAGATTTATCGAGCTATACCAATATTGCTTTACATAATATTGGCCAATTTAAATTTGTAGGAACACCATTTGGCTCATCAACAGTTTATTTAGATAATATTTATTTTTATAAAACTGTTCAAACACCAACTATAACAGGGTTTAGTATCCCAAATAAAAATATGGGCAATCCTAGTTTTGCTATTACTCCTCCAACAAGTAATAGTACTGGGGCTTTTTCTTATACTAGCACAAATACAGGAGTAGCAACTATTAGTGGC
>JANPAT010000323.1:0-1735 GCA_031430075.1 Chitinophagaceae bacterium
TTTTTGTTGTAAATGATGAGTAAAGCATCTCAGCATAGGGTGCTGGGGTAACAATAGGAGTCTTGTCCACAACTAAATTATTCTTTTTACAAGATGTAAATCCTGTTACAAGAACCAAAGCCATGAAGCTATATTTTATAATTTGTTTCATAATTCTTTATATATTTTTTGTTTATGGATTTTGATCTGCTACTGTAAATGCAAGATTTGCGTTGAATTCTTTTTGGCAAATTTTCCAAGCAAATAATATATCACCAGCAGGTAATACGGTTTGACCAGGGTTAAATGCACCATGATTACCAGCACCAGTTGGTCTGTTCAATCCTACTTTTAATCTTTTTATATCAAACCAAGAGAATCCTTCACCCCATAATTCAATTCTTCTTTGCAAAATAATTTCATTTAGTAAAGCTGTACCACTTAAAGATGCAGCACTGTAAGCAGGGAATCTAGCTTGTACTAATGTTTGAATTGCTGTTCTTGCACCAGGATCATTACCTTGACGAGAAAGTGCTTCAGCTTCAATTAAATACATTTCACCAGCACGCATGAAAAGATAATCACCAAGCCAACTTGCTGGATTTGCTAAACGCATTTTAGTTTGGCAATAATCAGGTACGCCAGATGTTCCAGTACCTGGAGTTCTAAATAATGTTTTACGAATATCTGCTGCGTTTATTTGATCGTATAAGTCTTTAGTAATTTTCTTTTGACCACCTAAACCAGCATAACTAACACCACCATTTGATTGAGCATCCATATGAGAATAAAAAGAAGCAAAAATGGTTGCTTGTTCTTGAACTTGAATAGGAGTACCCCAAATCCATTCTGGGTTGGTTGCAGTACTAAATCCTTTAGTATATTCTGTGCTTGGCATTGGAGTATAACCTGTACGTGCTAAAGCAGCATATTGAGCAGCTTTTACCCAATCTTCCATTACTAAAGCAACTCTTGCTCTAATACCTTGAACAGCTCTTAATCCAATATGTGATTTGTCTTCAGCTGCTTTACCATTTAACAATAATTCTGCTGCTGTTAAATCATTAATAATTTGAGTGTACACTTGTTGAACAGTACCTCTACTTACACCTACGGTTGCAGGTACTGTATAAACTGGAACTCCTTTGTTAGTTTCGTTTCCTTTGTAGGTTTGTTGAAAATAATTAATTAAATTGTAATAGCAATAACCTCTCATCGCTAAAGCTTGTCCTTTAATGCTTTCTTTATCAGCAGCAGGTCCATCAGCTTTATCAATGTTTACAATAATATTGTTGGCATTATTGATTAAAGTATAATAGTAAGCCCACATTACATGAGGACGAGAGTTATCTTGAATTCTTAAATGTTCAGCATACTGGTAATCTCTATTAAACCAACCATAACCTTGAGAATGAACCACCATATCGTTACCCATTAGGTCGTTTACAAGATCATAAGCTTTTTGGCCAAAATCTGCATGTAAACTTCCTGCACCATAACCAACTGCAGGTGCATGAGAGAAAGTGATTCTGTACATACCTTCTAATGCAGTTTTTGCATTAGTTGTATTTGAAAATATCAATGTGTTGATAACATCGCTAGCTGGATTGGTTTCAAGATAATCTTTCTTGCAACCTACCATCAAAACTGGGATCATTGCCCAAATTGATATTTTAAGTAATTTATTCATGTTGTTGAATTTTTATTGTTTAAAATTATAGATTAACATTCAAACCAAAAGTAATTGTTCTTGTTG
>JANPAT010000324.1:0-1848 GCA_031430075.1 Chitinophagaceae bacterium
TGATAATGGAAAAATGGTAACAGGTACTAATCAAGAAAATGCAAGTTATCCTGTAACAATTTGTGCAGAGAGGTCTTTGTTAGCAGCTGCATCATCCTTGTATCCAAATGCTGCAATTAAAACAATGGCAATTAGTTATCATAACTTGAATGAACAAGCAAATAGTGAAAAACCTATTAGTCCTTGTGGTATGTGCCGACAAAGTATTTTAGAATATGAAGTAAGGGCTAATGCATCTATTAGAATTATTTTAAGTGGAATAGCTGGTAAAATATTTATCATCAATTCTATAAAGCATTTATTACCACTAAGTTTTACAAGTGCCAACTTGAAATGATAAATTCATGTGAATTTTTACATATTTTAGAGCCAAATTGTAATATCTGTTATATTTACAACGTTAATCAATAAACTACATCTATGAAAAAGTTATGGGCAATGGTTGTTTTATTAGTTGTTGTATCAACAATTGTGTCTTCTTGTACTTCACGTAGAGGAGGATGCCCAACTACTAATCCAAAATATTTTGTAAGCTAATATGGATTGGATTTCATTTGAAACTGAAGATAATCTTCATCAAATTCTACAAGCTTCTTTTCATAAACCTCAAATTATTTTTAAGCATAGTACTCGTTGTATAATTAGTACACTTGCTAAACAGCGTGTTGAAAAATATATTGATTCTAGTTTCGATTTTCATTACCTCGATTTAATTCAACATCGAAATATTTCAAATTTAATTGCTGAAAAATTTGAAGTGCATCATCAATCTCCTCAACTTCTAATCATTAAAAATGGTGATTGTGTTTTTGATGAAAGTCATGGTGGAATTAATATTCAAGATTTAATCGATTTCAAGAATTAATATCTCCTCAAATAAAAATTCAGTTTTTTTCATAAAAAAATCATATTTTAGATTTTAATATATCTAATTAAAATTTTATTTATGAAAAAACTATTACTCTCAACTTTTGTTATTTCAATCGGTTTCAGTTCAATTTTTGCTCAAAGCAAAACCTATGCTGTTACTTCAGAAAAGCAAGGAGAATTTCAATGGACTGCCATCCGTGAAATTGATTTTAAATCGGGCGAATACACAAAAACTTTAATTAGTAATGCTATAAAGCAAAACTTACAACTTCGTTCATCAACACCAGGTGTAACCAATAATAATATTATTTCTGGTAAAGGAGTTGCTGCAGCAGCATATGACAAGGTAAATAATCGTTTATACTTTTCTGAAATGTTAGGAAATGATTTAAAGTATATAGATTTAAGCAACTCTCAAGTAAATAATTTAAGTGTTGCTATTACAAATAATTCAAATTACTCCACTGGAGCCAAAAACATTGATGAAAGTAATATTATTACTCGAATGGCTTTTAGTAAATCAGGTGTTGGTTATGCTTTAACTAACGATGCTAATAGTTTAATTCAATTTAATACAAATGCAAACGCTTCTATCATTAATTTAGGAGCAATAAGAGATAGTAGAAAAAATACCAGCATCAGTATTCATACACAATGTACCAGTTGGGGTGGAGATTTAATTGGTGATGATTATGGTAATTTATATTTAATTACTATGCGTAATAATGTTTTTAAAATAAACATTTCAAAAATGGAAGCAGAGTTTGTTGGTGCAATTTCTAACTTGCCTGCAACTTTTACTACTAATGGGGCTGCAGTTGATGATGAAGGAAATATTATTTTAAGTTCTGCAGTTGTTTCGGATAGTTATTTTAAAGTTAATCCAGCAACACTAGAAGCTTCTGTAATTAAGGGAGGAAAAGAAATGTATAGTGTTTCTGATTTAGCAAATGGCAACTTGGTGTTTCAACGTAAACC
>JANPAT010000325.1:0-2321 GCA_031430075.1 Chitinophagaceae bacterium
AATAGAGATTGCAAAATGAACAAAGAAGATTATTTGTAATAAGCTGTGTAGTAATATAACTTCGTTAATAAATTAGAAATTTATTCATGAAGTTTATCTCGAAAAAAAGTGTGATGATATTATTAGTTATGATATCAGTAACTTTTTCATTTTCTCAAACAAAAACAAAACCATTTTTTGCAAAAAGCACAGGTAAAATTCCCGCCCTATTATATGGTTTAGGCGATGATAGATTAGGTGGTGCAAAAATGGGCTATATAGATACAGCCATTAACTTTAAAGTAATCGATACCAGCAGAACTCCCTGGAAAGTGCAATTATCAAAGTATCGAACTGCTTTTATTGAGAAAGAACAACTCAAAATTGATACTACTGTAAAAGAATGGCCATTTTATCTAACTTCTCATTTCAAAGTTTTTGGTACCGATAGTATTTATGACATTTTAACCATTAATCTTGATGCTAAAAAACCTTATCGTTCTTGGATGCAACTTAGTCCTGCAGCAATACAATTAGAAATATTTGGAGTTCAAAGCAACACCAATTGGATTACTCAATTGCCGTCTACCCTTAAAGAAATAAAAAATGTGTATTATACACAAACTGAGGAAGATGTTATGCTAGTTACCATTGAATTAAAACATAAAAACCATTGGGGTTATTCAATAAGTTATAATGATAATCAATTAATACTAAAAGTAAAGCGACAACCACCCGTTTTAAACATTAAAAATATAAAAATTGCCATTGATGCAGGACATGGTGGAACCAATTTAGGTGCTGCAGGTGCCACAACAAAAATTGTAGAGAAAGAGTATACTTTAAAATATGCAATGGAATTGAAAAAGTATTTAAAGAAAATGGGTGTGAAGAAAATTATTATGACAAGGGAAACGGATACTACACTTGATATGAAAGATCGAATCTTGTTTTTACAACAACAAGAACCCGATATTTTAATTAGTATTCATTTAAACTCTAATGCAGATAAAGAAGTTCAAGGCTGTGGTACATTTTATAGACATATTGGCTTTAGACCCCTAAGCCTGAGCATTTTAAAAACTATGAAAGAAACTACACTTAAAGAATATGGCAATGTGGGTGGTTTTAATTTTGGATTAAGTGGACCAACAGACTTTATTAATTGTTTATTAGAAGTTGGCTTTTTAAGCAATGATGAAGATGAAACAAAAATGGCAAAACCTAGTTTTCAAAAACTTACTGCAACAAAGGTTTACAAAGGCATTGTTGAATGGCTAAAAGAAGTGCAAATAGGTAAATAAAAAAATTGGCCCCGATGGAAATCGAGGCCTCAACCAAAACTAACTGCTTATGAGAAAAATAAATATGTTTAATATTTATTTGAAATTATATAGTACCAAAATTCTTGCCAAACTCAATTCCTAATCTTAAAACATCGTTAACAAAAACGATTTTTCGACTTTCAATAGATACTATTTTCAAATTATATTTTTAAGAACTGTACTAAATAGACCTGCATCTATTTCTGAAGTTTAAATACGAATGTTAATTTAATGTAAATTCTATTGTATAAAACGAACTGCTAATTCTATACTTGGAATCATACAAGAATTTTTCTTACCAAAAACTTTATATCTATTCTTAGCTATTATATTATAAAAAAAATCTCTAATAAATTTTGGTATAAAATAAAACAGGTAAACACATTTCCAAAATCCTCCAAGCTCAACTATTAAAAGTATTGCTGCTGTTGATTTAGTGTAAATCTTATCATTTATCAATACTGTTACAGAATTCATCTCATCATCTTTAATTACTTTTTTTTGCAAAATAATTTTTGAAATATTCGATTGTAATGCTGCAAATTTTATTCTAGCTTTTGTATCTCTTTTTATTATAAAATGCACAAAACCATTGCACAAATTGCAAACTCCATCAAATAATACAACAATATTTTTTTCTTTAGTCATTATTCAAATGCAAAGTAAACAATGGTTCACAACCAAACTTTACTACTTGCAAAAAATCATTCAAACTATCTTTGCAACATGCATTATGTTTCGGTAGAAAAATTAACTAAGTCGTTTGGCATTACCCCTCTTTTCAAAAACATTACTTTTCACATTAGTCAGGGAGATAAAATTGCTTTAATAGCTAGAAATGGAACTGGTAAATCAACACTTTTAAAAATACTTTCAGGAAAAGAAACTGCTGATGAAGGTAAAGTTTGGATTAATAAAGAAGCTACAGTAGCACTGTTTGAGCAAGATCCAGATTTAGAAGAAAATAAAAGTATTATCGATAATATTTTTCATGCAAATCATCCGATAGTAAAAGCC
>JANPAT010000326.1:0-9131 GCA_031430075.1 Chitinophagaceae bacterium
ATCATGAGAGATATTTTTTTATGTAATGATATAAATTAAAATTATTGTTGTGCTGTATTGCTTCAATTTCATTTTTCATTTTAAATTTATCAAATGGTTTCATTTTAAATTGTTGAATAATGTGAAATGCTTTTTCTGCCAACAACCAAGATTTTTTTTGATTTGATTTTTTATTTGATTGAAGAAAGAATTTCACCACTTCTTCCACTCCAATTTTATTTGTAGCTACAGTTTTTATAATTGGTATTTCATTTTCATGATGATGAAAGCTTGGTGCCAACATTTGTTTTAAATTGCTTACAAAAGCATCAGCATCGGGTCTATCAGATTTGTTAACAATAAACATATCAGCAATTTCCATTAAGCCAGCCTTCATGGTTTGTATTTCATCTCCCGATTCAGGCACTAGTACAACAGCAGTAATATCGGCCAAGCCTGCAATTTCAATTTCACTTTGTCCAACACCTACAGTTTCAACAATAATAAAATCGAAAGCTGCAGTTTTTAAAATGTCAGTTATCTCAATAATTTTTGGATGCAAACCTCCTAAACTTCCTCTTGTTGCTAAAGAACGAATAAAAACATTGGGATGATTATACCAACTACTCATTCTAATTCTATCGCCTAACAAAGCCCCTAAATTAAAAGGGGAGGAAGGATCAACACAAACAACTGCTACTTTTTTATTTTGAATAACTAACTGTTCAATAATTGCATCAACTAAAGTGCTTTTACCCGCACCAGGTGGCCCTGTAATTCCAATGATTGGTGTTGATGAAGTTGGCAAGGTTTGCAAAAATTCGAAATAGCCATCAACTTCATTCTCTACCAAAGAAATTGTTCTGGCCAATGATTTGATGTTTCCATCTTTAATTTCTTGCAAAATGTTTTGCCACATGATATGCTAAAGTAATTGCTTTACATTAAAGCTATTTATAAATTCTAACTGAATGAAAAGTTACCTTTTATTTTTAAAGAATAATTTCATTAAATCGGCACATTCTTTTTCCATTATACCTTTTACTAATTCTGCTTTTGGGTGAAATGGCCACACTTCTGGTTTTATTAATCCATCTTCATCAACAAAAAATCTTAGTCCACCATTTTTTACATCACTTGCACCATAAACTATTCTTTTTATTTTACTCCAATACAAAGCACCTGTGCACATTAAACATGGCTCTATTGTTACATATAAAGTTGCATCTGGTAAATATTTTGAACCCATTGATCCAAATGCAGATGTTAAGGCTAAAATTTCTGCATGTGCAGTAGCATCATTCAATTTTTCAACTTGATTATAAGCTTTGGAAATAATTTTATTATTCATTACTACCACTGCACCAATGGGCACTTCATCTTCCTCAAAAGCAAGTTGAGCTTGCTTTAATGCATGTTGCATAAAATATTCATCATTATACTCAATCATCGGTTCTTATAATTTTTCAAAAACTTCTTTAGCAAAATCTGCGAGACTAGGATCACGAGCTCCCATTAACAACAACACACTATTTTTTTGGAAGTGAGGTTTTACTTTATTTACAAATTCATTTCTATCCTCTACAAAAAAGGCATTGCAGTTTTTATTTTTTAAATCTTCAATCAAATCTTTTGCACTAATATCTTTAGTTGCTGTTCCTCCGGCATAAAATATTTCACTCATCCATATTTCATCTTGTGGTCGTAAAAATTTGGCAATTTCTTCAACAAAATCATGGCGTAAAAATTTAGTAGGACCATAACCATGTGGCTGAAACCAAGCAATAACTTTTGTAGCCAAAGGTTGAACACCTTTAATAGCTGCAGCACATTTTGCTGGATTGTGAGCATAATCGTCAATTACAATTACTCCATTTTTATTTCCTAGTATTTGATTACGTCTATAAATTCCTTGATAGTTTTCTAAAGCTTTTGATGAGGTGTTTACATCAACACCACACATGGCAGCAACTGCAACAGCAGCTATAGCATTTTCCATATTATGCTCACCAATAGATTTCATTGTAAAGGGTACATTATTTATTTTAAAGTACATATTGAATCCTTCTTGAATAAAATCAGTGGCTTTAAACCCAACATTAGATGGAGTTACAGAAAAATCTTGATGGCTATTTTGCGAAAATTGTTGTGTTGCTTTTTGATGGTTATTTACAATAAAATACTTACTATTATTTTTAAACGTTTGAAATATTTGAAAGAGCTCTTCAATTTCTTTATGGTCTTTATCGATGTTTAATAACAACCCAATTTCAGGAGTATAATGTACAATGCTACCATCACTTTCGTCTGCTTCAATTACTAACCAATCGCCTTTTCCTACAAAAGCATTTCCTATTAATCCTTTTTCTTGTAATCGTATTAAACCAGCACCACTAATAATACTCGGTTCAAGGTTTGCATATTCTAGAATATCAAAAATCATTGCAGAAGTAGTGCTTTTTCCACTAGTACCCCCTACAGCAATTGTTTTTTTTGTTGCACTAATGGCATTAAGTAATTCACTTCTTTTTATTAAGGGAATATTAAGAGAACGAGCTTTTTGTATTTCGTTATTAGTTTCTTCAACTGCGGTTGAAATAACTATTAAATCTATACTTGAGTTAATACCACTTGCATCTTGAGCAAAGCATTCAATGCCATAATCCATCAGCATTTGATGTGTTTCGCCAATTATATCCTGATTAAAATATCTATCGCTACCACTTACTTTTTTTCCAATGCCATAACAATATTGTGCCAATGCACTCATGCCTGTGCCAGCAACACCTATAAAAAAAATATGATTAGAATTTTCAAAAATCATTGAGTTGTTTTTGGTCTTTATGTATTAGTAATACATAAAAAAGCTTGTGACTGACTACTAGCAACAATCTGCTTTATTTTACTTACTTCACATCAAAATCTATGACTACTTTTTCTGTGATGGGATGACTTTGACAAGTTAGTATATATCCTTGTTTTACTTCTTCTTCTTCTAAACCCCAATTCACATCCATTTCTACTTTACCTTCTAATAATTTTGCTTTACAAGTACAGCACACACCACCCTTACATGCAAAGGGTAAATCTGCAACAACATGTAATGCAGCATCTAGAATAGATTTATTATCGTTTGCTTGCATTGCAATCTCAAAAGTTCGTCCACTACTAATTAAAGTAATGGTACTTTTTATTTGATGAGATGAAATTTTTTGTTCTGTAGATGAATTTGTTTTTTTAATAACATTAAATAATTCGTAATGAATTTTTTTTCTGTCAATGTTCAAAGCTTCTAAAAAATCTCTTGTAGTAACAATCATTTCTTCAGGCCCGCATAAAAAGAATTCATCAATATTTTTCCATTGAATTAATTTACTTAATTGATGTAGCTTTTCTGCATCAATTCTTCCATTGTTTATAGGTGTTTCAGTTCTTTCTCTACTTAAAATATGAATGAGTTGTAAACGACCCATAAACTTGTTTTTCAACGCTTCAAGTTGTTCTTTAAAAATAATTGAGCTAGTGTATTTATTGCCATATATCAGTATACATTCACTTTTGGGTTCTGTATTTAAAATGGTTTTAATATTAGAGATTATAGGAGTAATACCGCTACCTGTAGCAAATGCTACATATTTTTTTTGATGATTTGAATTTAGGATGGTATTGAATTTCCCCAAGGGTGGCATCACATCTAGAGTATCACCAACTTTTAAATATTGATTAGCAAATGATGAAAATAATCCTCCATCAATTTTTTTAATTGCAATTCTATAATCATTTTCTACTGGAGAAGTACACAAAGAATAATTTCGTCTTATTTCATTACCATCAATACTCTTTTTAATAGTAAGGTGTTGCCCTTGATTAAATTTGAATGTTTCTTGTAACGCATCTGGAATTTGAAAAGAAACAGATATACAATCAGCTGTTTCTTCTCGAATTTCTTTAACTACTAAAGGATAAAATTGAACTGCCATGAATTAATTTGGGGGATTATTTCAACTTTTTTAAACCATCAATTAAAATGGCTACCATATTTTCTTGTAAGTCTTTTCCAGAAATTTTTTTTGTACTTCTGTGCCAACTTTCAATTCCACTAATGGCATGCAACATAATTAATACAGCTGTTGGGGAATCTATTTTTTTAATTTCTTTCTTTTTAATTCCTTCATCAATAATAGCAGCTAAACGTTTTCTGTAAGTTCTGCGTTGTGTTTGCATATTATTTAAAAATGGCTGATCTAAATGTTTCCATTCTCTATCGCTTACATATACTTCATCAAAATGATTGATCATACCATTAATATGAAACCTTAAGACGAGTTCAATTTTATCGATAGATGAAACTTGCATATTTTCTATTTCATCTAATTTTTGTACGTATCTATTGGCAACTTCAAAACAAATGATATTTAAAATTTCATTTTTGCTTTTTATATGATTGTATAAACTTGCAGCTTCAACACCAACCACATCAGCAATTTCTCTCATACTTGCAGCTTTAAATCCTTTTTCTTTAAACAGTGAAGCAGCTTTATCAATAATAAAATCTTTCCTACTTATATTATTATTAGTAGTTTTTATTCTTGCCATGTTTCAAAAATACAAGAACTGATTAAAATTTGTTTAATTAAATAACATAAAAAAGCCACAGCATTAATATTACTGTGGCTTTTGAAAATATTATTCGAGAACTTAACTAAATAATCCGCCCTTTTTCATTGTTTTTACTGCTTCACCAATTTTAAATCCATTATTATAAACTTCAATTTTATAATCGCCTGGAACAAATTCAGAACCTGGTTTCCAATCAAAACTTACAGGTGTAACTTTTCCTTGTTCGTAGTTAACGCTTACTTTATTAGTATAGCTAATTTCATTTCCTTCTCTAGTTTTAATTGTTCCTTCAGAAACAGAAGTTGTTCCATCTGGATTAATAATAGCTATAAAAATTATTTTTTGCCCTGTTGTTGCAATTCTATTTTCATCTAAAACAAAAGATATTCTAAAAAAATCTGCTCTTTTTGCGGTAGTAGTTTCTTTTTCTTTTTCGCCACGAAGTTTAATTGCAGTTATATTAAAATTCGAGGCTTTTAGTGTTGTGGCAACTTCAACTTTTTCTTCAAGATTTTTCTTTTCGGATGTGAGTTGATCTTTAGTAACAATTAATTCATTCTTTTCAGTGCTTAATTGCAAATTGGCTACAGTAAGTTCTTTGTTTTCGCTTTTTAAACGAGCTACTTCAGTTAACAAATTTTCTACTTGCCCTTTGTACTCTGCAATTAATGATTGTGCTTTTTTCAAATCTGCATTAGTAATATTTTTTTGTTGTAAAATGGTGGTGATATTCGATTTTATTTTTGTTAATTCTAAATTCTTAGTTGCTAAAGCCGTCTCTAACTGTGCATTATTTGCAGTAAGCGTATCTAGCTTCATAGTGGCAACATCGAATTCAGCTTGCAAAATATTTTTTGCACTATCTAAGTTTTCATAATTTTCTTGAG
Organism: Chitinophagaceae bacterium; assembly: GCA_031430075.1. GTDB lineage: Bacteria > Bacteroidota > Bacteroidia > Chitinophagales > Chitinophagaceae > CAIVPM01. The sequence continues at coordinate 5,487 of JANPAT010000326.1, forward strand.
TTGTTTGTAGTACTTGAGCAACTTTTTTATCTTGGGTTTTATCGTAAATAATATACCCTAATAAACATAAAATAATAACAATAAGAATTGCATAAATTAGGTTTCTATTGTCATTACTTTGTGGAGCAAGATTTTCTGATGAAGATGGTTCGTAATTCATTTTATACTAATTTTAGAGTACAATATTAAATAAATGATTTCAAATTTATTGTTAATAGATATTGAAACAGTGCCTATGGTAGCTGATTTTAATCAGCTAGAGTTGGATTGGCAGAAACTTTGGATTGATAAAACCAACAGAACTTTAACTGAACAAATTACCCCTGAAGAATCATGGAAAATGCGTGGTGGAATATTAGCAGAGTTTGGAAAAATTATTTGTATTAGTACAGGATATTTTTATAAAGATGAAAATGAACATCAATGTTTTAAAATAAAAAGTATTTCTGGGGATGATGAAGTTGAAGTTTTAAAAGCATTTTGTGATTTATGTAATAAGTTTTACAAACATCATAGAGATTTTATTTTTGGTGGGCACAACATTAAAGAATTTGATATACCTTATATCTGCCGAAGAATATTAATTAACAACATGCCTTTACCTGAATATTTATGGTTACATGATAGGAAACCCTGGGAAATAAAAATGTTCGATACTTTAAATTGGTGGCGTTTTGGAGATATTAAAAATTATACATCATTACATTTATTAGCAAATGTTTTAAAAATACCTACCAGCAAAACAGATATTGATGGTAGCAAAGTACAAGAAGTTTATTATAAAGAAAATGATTTACCAAAAATTGTGGCTTATTGCGAAAGAGACATTGTTGTTGTGGCTAATATTATACTTAGATTCAAAAATCTTCCATTATTAAAAAAAGAACATATTACTATTACACACTAATAGAGTGCGGTTTACTTATTTTTGTTTTATGAGTGTGGATTCAATCATTACCGATTTAAAAAAGAAAAAGTTTAAACCAATTTATTGGTTAGAAGGTGAGGAACCATTTTTTATTGATGAAGTGATGAATTATGCTGAACATCATATTTTGAAAGAAAGTGAAACCAGCTTTAATTTGTCTGTTTTTTATGGTAAAGATGCTCAATGGGTTGATGTAATAAATGCATGCAGACGTTACCCCATGTTTTCTGAAGTTCAAGTTGTGTTGTTAAAAGAAGGGCAACAAATGAGGGATATTGAACAATTAGAATCATACATTGACAACCCTTTGCCTTCTACTCTTTTGGTTGTTAGTTATAAAGATAAAAAACTTGATGCCAGAACAAAGTTTGCAAAAACTATAAAATCGAAAGGCGAGTTATTTTCTACTAAAAAAATATATGAAAATCAATTACCAGAATGGGTGAATTCAATGGTAAAAGCACATCAATTAACCATTACGCCAAAAGCTAATTTATTGTTATGTGAAAATATTGGCAACGACTTATCGAGAATAAAAAATGAGATTGAAAAAATTGCTGTAAATCTTAAAAATAATAAAAATATTACTGAAGAAGTTATAGAACAGTTTGTTGGTGTAAGTAAAGAGTATAACGTTTTTGAATTGCAAGATGCTTTAGCTAAAAAGAATTTATCAAAGGCTATAAGAATTATTCAATACTTCGAAAAAAATCCTAAGGCTGCCCCTATACAACTGATACTTCCATCATTATATAGTTTTTTTAGCAAAGTGTTTTTAATTTTTGGAGCTAACAATAATGATGAAAAATCTTTGGCTGCTACTTTAGGTATTAATCCTTATTTTATGAAAGATTATTTACAAGCATCGAAGAATTACAGATACGAAGGTGTTGAAAAAATATTGCTTTTATTACACCAATATAACTTAAGAAGTGTTGGTATTAATGATAACAATACCAATGATGCAGAATTATTAAAAGAATTTGTTGTAAAGGTTATTGCAATGTAAAAATAAATGGCTTAGATTTTTTCAATTTTATCTAAACGATATACGGCCCAATTTTCAGTTTCAAACATTATTGTAGTTTGTAATGCATCACGTTCAGCTATCTTTTTTAGATTGAAACTATTTAAAACTGTAAAGCTTTTTAACCGGTTACTTGCTTTTGCAACACAAATATATCTGGCTTCAGTCATTGGGTTTTCTGCTACTGTTATAAAGTTATAATCAACTGGTAAAATTATATTTGAATTCAACTTTCTTAACTGAGCAATAATAGAATATGCTGCAGCATCATCTATTAATATTTTATTTTTTTCAGCAATGGTAGATTCTCTACTCATTAAATTACTAATGTAAGTTGCCATTTTATATTCTTCGGAATAAGTTCTTTCTCCATTCCATTTAGCTGCACTTTTTAATGAGCTAAAAAATGCAATTTCTTCTCTGTCACTAGTTCTTTGAAAATATAAAATACCAGTATACACATTTATTAGTGCAACTATCATTACTATTGGATACATTCTTTTAACTCCAAATTTTTTACCAGAATATGTATAAATGCCAATAAGGGCTAACATTAAAAATATGAGATAATATTCTATTGTTAAATAGATCTGATTGTCTAACAACAACACACCAATTAAAATAAATGGAGCAATTAAAGTAAGTAATTCATAAAGTCTACCTCTAAAAATGAAAAACACATAAATTAATAATGGAGTTAATAACAAAATATATCCTTGAAAAATAATTTGAGTTTGAGATAAAACATTTTGCCCTACTAAATCTTTTCCAAGAAAAATTGAACCCAGTGAATTATTACCAGTAATACTCCAATTTGCATATTGGCTTGTTAAAAAATAAGTAGCATTACCAGCATGCAAAGAATTTAAAAGACGGAATAAATAAACCGTACCTATAGGCAATAAAAATAATATAATGTAAATAGCAACAGTACGTAATGTAAGTTTTCTTCGTTGAGATCTATTGTTTACAGACTCGTAATATTGAACAATTGGAGAACCATATTTAGATTGTTTTAAACCCTCTAAAGAAATTAATAATACAAAGGGTACTAGTGCTAAAATGAGCCATATAAAACTGTAATTACAAAATATCAGACAAGTTAAATAAATACTTGCCATAGATAATGAAAATGTAGTTTGTGTTTTATAGTAAATAAATAAACTCCTAAATAAAAGAAAAAAGAAAAGCAATTGTATGGCTATACTTCTACCTGATGAACCTGCATAAATTAATCCTGGATGCAAGAAAAATATTAAACACAACATTGGAATAAAAAATCTTCTTTGCATATTAGATCTTGCAAAATCTTGTGCCATGATGAAGAAGATTAATGTAGTAAATGTTGCTGAAGCTAATACTGGTGCAAACGGATACCCAAATAAAGAAAATACAACAGTTGATAAATAAACTAATGTTGGAAAAGTTGTACCTAAGGTTAAAAGTGTATTATTTTTTACTTCAAATAACAGACGAGCTTTTTCGGCAAGAAACAAAGATTCGGAGTGCTCAAAACCTGTTCTATGCAACATCCATGATAGAATTAAGTAATAGCTTAACAATAGGATTGCTAAAAAAACCGCTACATATTTTCTTAAAAAAACCATAGTTATTAAATTGCTGGTACTGTACTTGCAGACGACTGCTTACTAATACCATGATGTGTTTTTTCCCAATAAAATGGTTTATA
>JANPAT010000327.1:0-1692 GCA_031430075.1 Chitinophagaceae bacterium
ATTCTAATAAAATTAATTCCCCAATTTTTTTTATTTGCATCATAACGTAAAGTTTTAAAGGGAATGGCCATTTCTGCTGTCCAACCATTTGCATGTTGCTTTGTTGCACTATACCATTTATTATCCCAGCTCCAATTAATATCTCCATTTGCACTAAGTTGATCTTCGCTTTGGCTATTGAATGCGTTTACAACAAAAAACAATCCATTAGTATGCAGATTTAATGGATCTAAAACTACTGCAACACCATCTTGTCCATCATGACCAAAATCTCTTTTTAGTGATTGAATTACAGCAGTACCAGTATCTTCAACAATAAAAGCAACATATAAAAAGTTATTATCAAAAGCTACTTTTGCAATAGTATTTCTGATAGCTTTAACATTATCTTTTGGAAATTTTTGCCAAAAGTTTGTAGCTTTTTCTGCTGTTTGCCAAATAACATCATCTAACAAGCCATCAATTTTAACAGGGGTGTTAGTTTTGGTAATATTTAATTGATATTTTTTTTGAATAGCATTAGCTGAATCAATATTTTGAGCTTGAACTAAATTCAAACTGTAAAAAAATCCTACACAAATACTCAATAGTTTCATCTAATAAATTTTTTCAAAATTATTTTAAGATAATTAAAAATATGTAAAAAGGATGATTTGATGATTGATGCCATTAAATAACTTATCTGCTTATCTTTACAACATTATGATATCAAAAATTTCAGAAGGCGTTGAAATAACCGTTGAAACTTTTTATCAGGAGGGTTATAGTAATCCGTTAAATGCTGAATACATGTTTGCATACAAAATTACTATAGAGAACCACAATTCTTTTACTATACAATTACAAAAAAGACATTGGTTTATTTTCGATAGTAATGCTGAAAGAAGGGAAGTAGATGGGGAAGGAGTTGTAGGAGAGCATCCTTTACTTAAACAAGGCGAACAATACTCATATGTTAGTGGTTGTAATTTAAAAACTGAAATGGGAAAAATGCATGGATACTACACCATGGAAAATTTAGATACAAAAGAATTTTTTCAAGTGCCCATTCCTGCATTCGATTTAATAGTTCCTTCGAAACTGAATTAGTGTTTTGCTTTAACTACTATGTTGCAATTAAAAAATTACCTTAGTCTTATTAAGTTTTCGCACAGCATTTTTGCTTTACCATTTGCGTTAATTGGTTTTGTAATAGGTATTAAAGATTATGAGATTGGCAATCATAAATATTCCTCAAATGCATACCAATCTTACTTCTTAACAGATATTATTATAAAATTTATTTTGGTTATTATTTGCATGATTGCTGCAAGAAGTGCAGCAATGGCATTCAATAGATATTTAGATAGAAACATTGATGCAAAAAATCCAAGAACAAAAATTAGAGAAATTCCTGCAGGAATTATTACTGCAAAAAATGCTTTGCTTTTTACCATTGCCTCTTGCATTGTTTTTTTAATTAGTTGTTATTTTATTAATACAATGGCTTTAGCATTAGCTCCAATCGCATTGTTTGTAATTTTGTTTTACAGCTATACTAAACGGTTTACAGTACTTTGCCATTTAGTTTTAGGATTGGGTTTATCGCTTGCACCTATTGGTGCTTATATTGCTGTAACTAATAGGTTTGATGTTTTACCCATACTTTTTTCTTTTGTAGTTTTATTTTGGGTAAGTGGTTTTGATATTATT
>JANPAT010000328.1:0-2162 GCA_031430075.1 Chitinophagaceae bacterium
CAAGTTTAGAGTTGGTAAAAATTAGTATAAAATAAAAAAGATATGGTAACTGTTAACTGCTATGGTCTGCAACAATTACCCATTCGCCTTTAATTTTTTTGATGAGTAAGGTATAATATCCTGTTGCATCTCCAACACTTCGTTTCAAAAACCATTTTCCTACAATAAAATAATATTGGTTTGATAATTTTTTAATGCTTAAAATGGTGCTGGTAAATTTACCCATATGTGCTGTATCGGGATAGCCTTTTTTGTAATTTTCTAAAGTGGTTTGATAGCCATATTTTGGTCCATTTTTGCCAATGAATAATAAACTGTCATTCACCCAATAACCATTCATAAAGCTTTCAAGATTTCCTGTATTCCACGCTGCCTCTTGTTTTGATAACATGTTTCGAATGGTTATTTCATTTCTATCTTGAGCCTTTGATGTAATGGTTATTGAGATTATTAGTAGGGAGAAAAATATTTTTTTCATGATAGATGATTAAGCAACAAGATTAAGAAATTATATTTATACTTATTAATTTAAAACATGCACTATAAAGAACACTTATTAAAAGATAAAAAAATAGCAAAAATTATTGCTGATAATACACATTATTTAGAATCACATTCCAATATTCCTTTAAAATTAATTGCAAGTATCGTTAGCCAACAATTAAGCACTAAAGTGGCTCGAGTGATTTATGATAGATTCTTAAATTTATATGGTAAAAAAGCACCTAAGCCCCAACAAATAATAGATACACCTAATGAAACATTGCGTTCAGTTGGATTAAGTAATGCAAAAGTTCAATACGTAAAAAATGTGGCTGCTTTTTGTTTGGAACACAACATTACCGATAAAAAACTTCATCTTTTAAGTAATAAAGAAATTATTGAACTCCTCACTCAAATAAAAGGTGTTGGTAGTTGGACGGTAGAAATGCTATTGATGTTTTCTTTAGGTAGAGAAGATGTTTTTGCTGTTGATGATTTAGGTATACAACAAGCTATGACAAAGCTTTACAGGATTGATGCTTCTGATAAAAAAATGATGAAACAACAAATGATTTCAATTGCCAATAAATGGTCGCCTTATAAAACTTATGCTTGTTTGCACTTATGGGCTTGGAAGGATAATAAATAGTCTTCATAAATAAAGTTTATAAATCAAGTACAATTCGGAGATTTTCTTTCAGTTTTACTTGTTGTGTTTTATTAAGTTGCCCTAATTTTTTAATGAGTCTTTGATTGTCAATTGCTCGAATTTGATCAACTAATATATCACTGATTTTATCTAATTGAGTAGCTTTTAAATGTACCCTCAATAAATCAATAGATGGTTTTACGTTTGTAGTTATTGGGCAGATAAGAGTTGATGAATGAGCCTCGTTTAATAAATCTGTTTGAACAATTACTACTGGTCTGGTTTTACCAGGTTCAGTTCCTTTACTTGGATTTAAATTAGCTAACCAAATATCAAATTGCTTAATTTTCATCAATTAGACTTTCAAATTCATGGAGAATTTCTAAAGAATCCTTAGAAGTAATTTTAGACTCTTTTGATAATTGTTTTTTTAATATTCGTCTTTTATTATATAAATTATAAATATTAACAGCTTCATTAATATATCTATTTCTTGCTAATTGAAGTGTAGAAGAAATTTCCTCAGTTTCATCAAATATTTTGTCATCTAGTTTTAAGGAAAGCGTTTTCATAAAAACTTGTTTTTACAAAAGTATATACTTTTAGGGCATACCAAAAATAAAATTTTATTATGCTTTTAAGCAACGCTTTCAAAAATGCAACTCAACTTTCTATTTACTCAAGTGCATACTTCTCTCTTTGTATAAAGTTCTAAAGTAAGGATCTTTTAAATCTTTAATAAAACGAATGGCTTCGCCTGTACTTTTCATTTCTGGTCCTAATTCTTTATTCACTCCAGGAAATTTATTAAAACTAAAAACAGGTTCTTTAATAGCATAACCAGTAAGTTTTTTCTCAAAAGTAAAATCAGCTAATTTTTTTACTCCTAACATAATTTTTGTTGCAATGTTTATGTAGGGAATATTGTATGCTTTTGCAATGAATGGGGTTGTTCTACTGGCTCTTGGATTAGCTTCAATTACATAAACCATATTATTCTTTATAGCAAATTGAATATTGATAAGCCCTT
>JANPAT010000329.1:0-2117 GCA_031430075.1 Chitinophagaceae bacterium
ATCCGTTTCGTAGGAACTATGAATGACGTTGTTTTGAATCGCTAAATTTTCGTATAAAAAGTCCGCTCGGTAAGTATTATTAGCAATGATTCCGCCCACTTTTGCGGCGGCTAAAAAAACATATTTTGGTTTTTCAGTTACAAAAAAATCATTTACGGCTTGTTGATTTCTTAAATCTAACTCTGCTGATGTTCGCGTAACAATATTTTGAAATCCCTCAGTAGTAAGCCTTCTAATCAAAGCACCTCCTACCATTCCTCTATGCCCTGCTATGTATATTTTGTCTGTACTATTCATTTATTGTTTTACAATTTTTTAAGTTCGTTTTTAATAAAGTTTTCTAACTGTTTTTTTGTTGGCAATTCTACTGCATATTTCGATACAAACATTTTTTCATCTATACCGTCAACAGCATATTCTACAAGGGTTTTGTTCTTATCGGCAACTAATAAAATTCCAATCGCAGGGTTATCAGTTTTTTGTTTTATTTCTTTATTATAAAACTTTAAATAGGTTTTTAGTTGTGAAGCATAACTATGATTAAAACTATCAACTTTCAATTCTATAATAACGTGGCATTTTAAAATTCGGTGATAAAAAACCATATCAATAAAAAAATATTCATCCCCAATAAGAATTCTTTTTTGCCTTGCTTCAAAACAAAATCCATTTCCTAATTCTAAAATAAATTTTTCCAAATGGTTTAATAATGCAGTTTCTAAATGGCTTTCATCTACAACGTCTATACTGTCTAAATCTAAAAAATCGAAGAAATAAAAATCTTTGATTGCATCTACAGGTTTGGTTGGTTTTATCTTTTTTGATATGGTTTCAAAAGATAATTTTTTATTTTTTGATAGTCCTGTTCTTTCAAAAGAAAGTGTATCAATTGCTCTTCTCAATTCTCTTACAGAAGGATGTGTTTGTAGAATTAATAATTCATAATAAGCACGTTTAGCTGGCTCACTAATTTTTATTAATTCTGTGAAATGAGAAAACGAAGTTTGAGCAAAAAGTTTAGAATAATGTGCTGTATGTTTTTTAGAATTTTCAACAATCGAAATGTCTGAAAGGCTTGTTGGTATTGAGTTCAATTCTTGGGACAGTGTCCCAAGAATTGGTAAATTTAATTCTTTAATATTAGATTCTTGGGACACTGTCCCAAGAATTGAAGGGTAGTAAGTATAAAATTTTCTGAACCTAGATAGGTCAGATTCTGTTAATCCTTTCAGTGATTTTTTCTTAAACTGGAATTCTAATTTTTGTAATAATTTATCGCCATATTTTGCTCTGTCTTCTCCTTTTTGCTCATACTCATAAATGTAAAAACCAATTATCCAATTACGAATCGTGATATGCTTATTAACAGCATTAACAGCACTATTTTGCAACAGCGAATTAACTTCATTTATTTGCTTATAGAGTACCTTAAAATTCATTTTTACAAATTCTAATATTGGCTGAAATCTTTGCTATTATTAACTTCAATTGCAGGGACAGTGTTCCCACAATGGATAAAATTACCTTTATATTTTTTGCCTCAAAGTCACAATGGGTTTAAATTAAAAATTAAACATTTAAAATTAAACATTACTAAAGTCCACTTTGCTTAACATGTTTTTCTTTTTTGAAAATGATTACATCGCTTGCTACCATTTCTTTTACCATTTCGGCTAAAGTATATTTAGGCTGCCAACCTAATTTTTCTTTTGCTTTTGTTGCATCGCCAATTAATAAATCAACTTCTGTTGGTCTAAAATAATGTGGGTCAATTTTTATCACCACCTTACTTTCTGGCAATTGATATTCTGGATGAGTACATTTTACAATAAATCCTTCTTCGTTTTCACCATCGCCTCTAAACCCTAATTCAATGCCCACTTCAGCAAAACTCATTTTTACAAATTCTCTAATTGGCGTTGTTATGCCTGTGGCCAAAACATAATCTTCAGGTTTATCTTGCTGCAGTATTAAATACATACCTTCAATAAAATCTTTTGCATGACCCCAATCTCTTTTTGCATTTAAATTTCCTAGATATAAAATATCTTGTAATCCTAATGCAATTTTTGCAGTGGCTCTAGTTATTTTTCTTGTTACAAAAGTTTCACCTCTAT
>JANPAT010000330.1:0-3578 GCA_031430075.1 Chitinophagaceae bacterium
ATTTAGATAAGTCTTTTACATGTACTTTATTCTTTCCTTTTGAAGGACCATTGTCATTTTCAAATCTTGATACTAAAGAAAAAGTGGAAGAATTTTTTAAAAATAATTTTGCAGATATAATACCATTAATGCCTAATTATGTTGAAGAATTTTTTAATAACCCAACTTCATCAATAGTTACTGTAAAATGTTTTCCATGGATAAGAGAAGATAAATTTGCTTTAATTGGAGATGCTGCACATGCTATTGTGCCATTTTTTGGTCAGGGTATGAATTGTGGTTTTGAGGATTGCAGAATTTTAGATGAATTAATTGATGAACATCAAGAAAACTGGACAACAATTTTAGAAAATTATCAAATACTTCGTAAACCAGATGCAGATGCCATTGCAGATTTAGCTGTGAATAATTTTGTTGAGATGAGAGATAAAACAGGAAATGCGAATTTTCTTTTACAAAAAAAGATTGAAGCTCATATTCAAAAAAAATATCCAGAAAAATGGACTCCAGCTTATGGTTTGGTGACATTCTCACCACATGTAAGATATAGTGATGCTTTGCTAAGGGGCAATAAACAAGAAGTAATCATGCAAGAAATTATGCAAACTCCTAATATTGAAAATATTTGGGACACTGAAGAAGTGGAGAAAATGATTTTAGAGAAAATAAATTCGAATTAGTTGCTTATATATTACAGATTGAGTTCCACATTAAATCTGAAGTAAAGTCCCAATTAAATTTCTGCTTTTGAATACCGCCTTTTTCAATTAGTTCAATTCTTAAGTTATCATTACTACAAATTTCAATCATAGCTTTTTTTATTTGTTGAATTTCGAAAGGGTCAACCAATAAAGCTGCATCGCCAGCAATTTCAGGCATTGAAGAAGTGTTAGATGTTATTACTGGTACATTTGAATGAAAGGCTTCAATGATTGGAACGCCAAACCCTTCAAATAGAGAAATGAACATTAAGCAGGTTGCTGATGGCAGAATTAATTTCATTTCTTCATCACTTATTCTTCCTAAAAAAATAATATCTTCTTTATAATTCGAAACTTCATAGATTGATTTTAATTTTTTATTTTTCCAATAAATATTTCCTGCTAATAACAATTTTATGTTGCTTTTAGTTTGGCTTTTGAATAATTCAAAAGCTAAAAGCAAACGAGTCATATTTTTTCGAGGATGCATTGACCCAACAAAGAAAAAGTAAGGTTCGCCATCTGCATATTTATTCCTCGTTAATTGAATTTGTTCTGAACTTAATGGAACAAAATTTGAACTTTGATTATTATAAACAACATTAATTTTTTGAGCATCTATATTATAAGTGCTCATTATATCATTCTTTGAATATGTTGAAACTGTTAGAATTCTGTTTGCTTTATTTGCAAATTTTTTAAAGAAAAAACGATAATAAATTCTATTGCGAAAAGGTAAATATTGGGGTTGATGTTCAAAATAAATATCATGAATAACTGATATTTGTTTAACAGAAGTGTTTAATGAAATTAAGCCATCAGGTGCTAATAAAATATCTGGTTTATGTTTTAAAATAAATATTGGAAGCACAAATTCTAAATAAATAAAATATAAAATTGGATGTCTTAATGCTGGAAATATTTTGTACTTTTTTACATTGGGATAATCAAAATAATTTTCATCAAATCCTATATCACAATAAATAATGAATTCATCGTTTGGGTGCTTCTCTATCAATTTAGAAATAGCACGTATTGTAAAAAAACCAATCCCATCTGGTTTTTTATTACGCAAAATCCAAGTATTTACTGCTATTTTCATTTAAGCAAAAAGATTGAATTAATAATAAACACCATTAATTAATATTTTATTTTTTGATTTTTTAAAACACATTTTAAGTCCATCGATAACTCCTTTCAAATTCATTTTTCGTTTTTCACCTATAAAATTTAATTGCCACCTAAGTCGTGTAACAAAATAGAAAAATAAAGAAGTTATTTTATATAATAAAGGAAGTTGCTTTAAAGAAAAATATATCCTGTTTCTATTAAAATAATAAATATAAGTTGGTGAAAACCCTCCAACACTATTTCCAACTTTATGATAAATTTCTAATGAAGGAAGATAATAAACTTTAAAATTTTGCTTAACAGCTCTATAAACAAAATCAACATCATCATAATAAATAAAATAGTTTTCATCCATGCCACCAATTGTTTTAAAAACCCTTTTGTGTATTAGCATAAAACAAGTAGGTGCATAATTAAAATGTTGAGATAAATTAAAACATGCTGCATCTTTTTCTCCTTCTCCTACATGTGTAACTAATCCTCTAAGTTTATCCAATTTTCCACCAGCCATCCAAATCAGGTTTGATTGTTCACCTGAAAAAAATATTTTGGGGATGATGATACTTTCATTTGTTGAAATAGAAGTATTTACAAGTTCTTCGAATAAATGAGTTTGACTAAATACAATATCATTATTTAATAGAACAATATATTCACATTCATTTTCAAATGCAATTTCTATACCTTGATTATTGCCTTTTGCTACACCAACATTTTCATTATTTTCAACGTGAGTTAATTTATCAGTTAATTGGTATTTTTCTGAAAGTGATGTTATTAAATTTTGTGTATTTGTAGATGGTGAATTATCAACACAAATCAACACAAAATTTGAAAATCTTTGTTTACTGATACTTTGAAAAAAATCTTCCAAAACATTATCGCTTTTATATAAAACTGTAACTAAACCAATTTTAGAATTCATTGAAATGTTATTTAAACAACCCTTTTTCTTTCATCTCTGTTAAAGATTTTGAATAATTGCTTTTTTGAATTGTTTGCTGATTTACCCAGTGTGTAAATTTTTTAATTCCTTGATCAAAATTTATAGTAGGTTCAAACCCTAATTCAGATTTTATTTTAGAAATATCTGCATAATTATGTCTTATATCTCCAATTCTAAAATTTCCTGTAATGGTATATGGAACTTCTTTTTTATAGTGTTTCATTAATGTTGTTGCAACATCTAATACTGAAATGGCAACACCTGTACCAACATTATAAATATTATTATTAGCTTCTTTTTTTTCAATAGCTAATGTTGTAGCTTGAATCACATCATCAATGAAAACAAAATCTCGGCTTTCTTTTCCATCTTCAAAAATGTTTATTGCATTATTATTTTTAATTAAGGTAGAAAAAATAGAAAGTATTCCTGTATAAGGATTAGTAAGTGATTGACCAGGACCATATACATTTTGAAACCTCAAAGCAACTGCATTAATTCCAATACTTGGGCAAACTGTCATTATCATTTGTTCTTGGTTTTGCTTTGTAATTCCATAAACAGATGAAGGGTGAATTTTTGAATTTTCATCAGTAGCAACAAGTTGCAACTTATCTTTTAAGTTATTCAATGTTGGCTCAAAATAACCTTGTAACATTAAATCATTATCTCTTTGTGTTGGATAAACAGCTTGTTTCTTTTTATTTAAATATTTTCCTTCACCATAAATAGAACGAGAAGAAGCAATGATTACTTTTTTAACTGAAGTTTTATTATTAGCTAAAATATCTAACATTAAA
>JANPAT010000331.1:0-2720 GCA_031430075.1 Chitinophagaceae bacterium
AAATTTTTTGTTGATGAAAATGTTTTTGAACAAACTAAAGATGTTTTACAAACACGTGCAACACCTATAAACATTGAATTAGTTTTTGGCGATTATAAAACTGCTCAATTAGATGAAACTTTTTTTGGAGCAATAGTTCAATATCCAAACAGTAATGGAAGTATTGAAGATTATAAATCATTTATAAATTCAGTTCATAACATCAATGGTTATGTAGTAATGGCTACAGATTTATTGGCATTAACATTAATAACTCCACCAGGAGAATTAGGTGCAGATGCTGCTGTAGGCAACTCTCAACGATTTGGTGTGCCATTAGGTTATGGTGGACCACATGCTGCATTCTTTGCAACAAAAGACGAGTTTAAACGTGGTATTCCAGGAAGAATAATTGGCATAAGTATAGATGCTCAAGGCAATAGAGCTTTAAGAATGGCTTTACAAACCAGAGAGCAACATATTAAAAGAGAAAAGGCAACTAGTAATATATGCACAGCACAAGCTTTGTTAGCAAATATGGCTGCAATGTATACTGTGTATCATGGTGCTGATGGATTAAGAAATATTGCATTAAGAGTTACAACACTTACACAAGTTTTAAATAATGCTTTACAAGATTTAGGCTTTAAAAATTATAACACAAATTATTTTGATACGATTTGTGTAGAAGCAAATTCGTCGAACATTAAAAAAATTGCAGAAGCCAATCAAGTAAATTTTAAGTATGTAGATGAAAATAAAATTTGTATTTCATTAGATGAAACAACTTCACAAACTGATGTATTAGATATTGTTTATGTATTCTCTGAAAGTTTGGGTAAAAGTGAAGCTGAGATTGAGTTTAATAGCGATGATAGCATTAGCTGCATTCCAATTTTTGCAACAAGAACTTCAAGTTATTTAACACATCCAGTCTTCAATACACATCATAGCGAAAGCCAAATGATGCGTTACATTAAACAACTAGAAAATAAAGATCTTTCATTAAATACTAGTATGATTACTTTAGGTAGTTGTACCATGAAGTTGAATGCTGCATCAGAAATGATACCTGTTAGTTGGCCCGAGTTTGCCCAACTTCATCCATTTGTTCCACAAGAACAAGCATTAGGCTATAAAAAAATTACTGATGATTTAGCTGAATACTTAAATGTAATTACAGGTTTCGATGCATGTAGTTTACAACCTAATAGTGGTGCACAAGGTGAATATGCTGGATTGTTAACCATTATGGCATACCACAAATCCAACAATAATTCGCATAGAAATATTGTATTAATACCAATTTCTGCACATGGCACAAACCCTGCAAGTGCAGTAATGGCAGGTATGAAAGTTGTTGTGATAAAAAGCAATGAAGATGGAACAATTGATATTAATGATTTAAGAATTAGAGCAGAACAATATAAAGATACTTTGGGTGGATTGATGGTTACTTATCCAAGTACCTATGGTGTTTTTGAAGAAGGCATTGTAGAGATTTGTAAAATTATTCATGAATTTGGTGGACAAGTTTATATGGATGGTGCAAATATGAATGCACAAGTTGGTTTAACTTCTCCAGCAATAATTGGTGCAGATGTTTGTCATTTAAATTTACATAAAACATTTGCAATTCCTCATGGAGGTGGTGGTCCTGGTATGGGTCCAATTTGTGTTAAAGAACATCTAGCAAAACATTTACCAGGTCATTTTTCTGTGAAATCAAATGGAGCAGTTTCTGCTGCAAACTTAGGCTCTGCTTCAATTCTGTTAATCAGTTATGCGTATATAAAAATGTTAGGTTTTGATGGAGTTAAAAAAGCAACTGAGTTTGCAATTTTAAATGCCAATTATATGAAAGCAAGATTGGAAAAATATTATCCAATTCTTTATACAGGTAAAAATGGAACATGTGCCCATGAGTTTATTGTTGATTTAAGACCATTTAAAATATCTGCAGGAGTAGAAGCAGAAGATGTAGCAAAACGATTAATTGATTATGGTTTTCATGCACCAACAATGAGTTTCCCTGTTGTTGGAACTATTATGATAGAACCTACTGAAAGTGAAGATAAAGCTGAACTTGATAGATTTTGTGATGCATTAATTGCAATTTATCAAGAAATAAAAGATATAGAATCTGGAACAACTGATAAACTTAATAATGCTTTAAAAAATGCTCCACATACACAAGCAGTAATTTGTGCAGATGAATGGAATAATCCATATACTCGTCAGCATGCAGCATTCCCATTAAGTTATGTGGCACAAAATAAATTTTGGCCAAGTGTTGCAAGAGTAAATAATACACATGGGGATAGAAATTTAATTTGTACTTGCGAGCCTATTGAAAGTTATATGGAAGAGACTTAAGGAAGTATTAATTCATCTAAATCTGAAATGATTTTATAGTGACTGATTTGATAAAAATCAGTCACTTCTTTTATAAGGACATCTCTCACAACAATTAATAAATTAATTTTGTTAGTAGATGTAAGTAAAAATATAAGTGCAGGATGAAATCCTTTTTTTTGTAATTCTAGTTTTCCTACTTCATCAATAATTAGTATATTGTTTATTTTATTATTTACATTCAAGATGATGTTATTTGCTTTTGCAAATGATGCTTTACTGAAATTATATTTCCCAATATTTTCTATATCATTTTCTTTAAAATTGAGTTTGTCAATTTCAGCATTAAAAAATGATTTATTAGCAATATCATAAAATAATTTTGT
>JANPAT010000332.1:0-3550 GCA_031430075.1 Chitinophagaceae bacterium
TAAATGAGTTTGACTGACTTTAACTTCATGTGAAATTAACGTTAGTTATAATTAAATTGATGCTTGTAACCTTACATAGAATTTAGTTTTGTATCTAAATTTATGCTGCTATTACTTTCAAACTTTCAAAGAACTTTATCACTATTAAACGTAGTAGAATATACTAATTTCTATAATGAATTTGGAGATGATAAGATTTTGAATCTTAAGCCTTTTGCTTCATCTTTTATTTAAGAACTTTCTTCTTTTTTGGCACTCTTTTTTTAATTGGGAGTGCAAAAGTAGAAGTTTTATTTAAACTACCAAATATTTTTTACTTTTTAAAAAAATATTTATTGAATTTTTTAAGCCAAATACAAGATTTTATTTGATTTTTAAATTCGGGCTGCAAACATATTGTAGTTACAAATGTTGGCCAAATTTATTTTGCAAATTTTCTACTTTTTATTTTATTTATTTTGTTAAAGAACTTTGCTTTTGATGTGTTATTTTTCAGAAGCGGAGTGCAAAAGTAGAGGGATATTTTATACGGCCAAATATTTTTTTATTAATATTTTTTCTATTCTCTGAAACCCTTTGTGGATAAGGTTTATAATTTTAAAAAAATATTCAACCTTTAGTGTATAACCTATTTTATTATAAAAATATAGTTAATCATCTATTGATAGCAAATATAAAATGAAATTTTAGTTTATGCCTTTTGAAAAATAGATTTACTGAAATACTAGCACCAATATGTAATTACAATAAGTTTATTAATACTATTTGTTCGCCAAAAAGCTAAATAAGCAGATATTAAATAAACAATTTATTAAAGAAATTTAATTTGTATAATTCTACATTCAAATACATTTGAACTATGAAAAAAATAATGATGGCTATTTTTTTGCTTGTTAGCCAATTAATACAAGCACAAGTAATATCTGGACCAATGATTGGCCATACTGACTTAAGAACATCTTCAATATGGATGTATTTTAATAATGATGTAACGGATGCCAATCTTGTTTTTTATAAAATTGGAGATTCGAAAAAAAATGTAACAAGCTTCAATATTGCTTCTGGTTTATTTAAAACAGCCACTGCACTAATGTATGACTTAGAGCCTGGCACAACTTATAAATACTGTGTTGTAGTAGATAAAAGTAAAGACACTGTAAAAAGTGGCTTAGTTACCACTCAAACCTTATGGCAATGGCGTGAAAAATTTATTAAAGTACCAGAATTTTCTTTTTTAACAGGTAGTTGTAACTATATTAATCAACCAGAATATGATAGATTAGGTAATCCATACGGTAACGACTCTTCGATTTTTGAAGCAATGGCAAAAGAAAAATCGGACTTTATGCTTTGGCTTGGCGACAATTGGTACACTCGAGAGGTTGATTACTATAGTGAATGGGGTTTACATGCAAGACCAGCAAGAGAAAGAGCAATGCCTATCTTTTCAAATTTTTTAAAGGCTATGCCTCATTATGCTATTTGGGATGATCATGATTTTGGTTGGAATGATGCAGACAAAAGCTTTCCATTAAAAGAAACGAGTAGAGAGGTGTTTAAAAAATTCTGGAGCAATCCTTCGTATGGTGAAAATAATCAAGGTATTTATACCAAATTTACATGGAATGATGTTGATGTTTTTTTATTAGATGATAGATGGTTTAGGAGCAATGATAACACTATGGATTCTATGAATGGAAAAGTTAACATCGATAAAAAAATGTTTGGCACTAAACAAATGGAATGGCTTAAAAATGCTTTACTTCAAAGCAATAATAATAGTAATATTACTTTTAGAATTATTGCAACTGGAAGTCAGGTTTTAAACCCTGTTAGTCCTTACGATTGCTTTAGAAATTTCAGTGCAGAGTACAAAGAAATGATGGACTTTATACAAGAAAATAATATTAATGGATTAGTTTTTTTAACTGGTGATAGACACCATAGTGAAATTATTAAAATTGATAGGGCCGGCACTTATCCTTTGTATGATATCACTGCATCTCCTTTAACATCTGGATCACACAAATTTGGTAAAGAAGAAAAAAATAATCCTTACAGAGTTGTTGGACTTGAAGACATGCAAAATTATTCGAAGGTTAGTTTTACAGGTGATAGAAAAAACAGGATGATGAAAGTTGAATTCTTTAATCCGAAAGGAATTAAACAAATTGAATGGAGTGTAGGAATTAAAGATTTAAAATCTCCTAAATAATCAAAATATTTTTATTATAAAACGGCTTTACATAAAGCCGTTTTTTATTGCAATGTATTCATAGCTTTATGATAACTCATCATAAAAATAGCTCCTAAGTTTTTGTATGGTGGAATATAATCATCGAACTTTTCTTTAATCTCTGTTCTATTAGCAAATTTTTGTTCTAATACTTTCCAAACAGTTGGCCAGTATAAATTTTTGCCCTGTTTTAACTGTTCCATAATAATTTCAATTAAGGCACTATTAATGACTCCAGTGCCAATTTGCTTGCTTGCTATAACTTGTGCTTGTGGCGAAATACTTAATACTTTACTTAAACTAAAATATCCACCACAACTTCCTAATAAAACTAATTTTACATAAGAGGTAATTTGATTGATACTTGATTTTACATAATAACTATGCCCTCTATGTATTGCTAATGTTGGATAAATATTTAAAGAGTCGAGATAGTTATACAATTTAGATTGTGCTGCATCATCTAAACCATCTTCTTCATTCAATGGTTTATTAGCATAAATGGTTATTGCTGTGCCATTGGTAGAGTTCACTTCTATCCAATCTTCCTTATTTAATATATGCCAACCATAACTTCTAAAATTATTTACGAAATTGCTAAAGACTGTTTTACCATCTTTATCTCCATAAAAAAATTGTTGAATATTAATTCTTCCTTTTGAATCTTTTAAGGAGCTATTATCTATTTGAAAAACAGTTGGAACATCGAATAAATTTAATGTTTTTTTATTTTTTGACGAATCGATAGAATTGAATATTTGATATAATAAACCATAAATTACTTTCCCTTTTTTGTTATCAGTAGTCTTGAAATTATTGTAATTGTTAACTACCTCTGCCAAAATAATTTTTTTAATAGTACTATCTTTAATACTTGCATAAGAATCAGCAACATTTACAGCTTCTTCCAAACCCCAGTATTGTTCTAAATTATTACTAAAGCTCTTCATTAAATTTTCTGCAACAGGTTTATCCATCTTTGCTAAAAAATTTTCCAAAACATTAAATGAAGCACACATTTTAATGAACTTTCTGTAATAAGCATAGTGTACTATTTTAAATAAACTATCGGTTTTTATTGTGCCTAAACCTTCAATTATTTTTGGATAAATTCCATTAATAAAACTGCTTGTATACACTTCCTCCTCTCCCATTACAGCTATAAAATACAGCTCTCGTGGAGTTAAGTTTTGAATTTTTGCAAATCGAATATTGGGGTTGGGCTCATCATGTAATGCATTGATTGGTGTGATGTATGTTTCTATTGCTTTAGCTTTTAATTTATCTACAAGCGTTTCAAATGCAAAAACTTTT
>JANPAT010000333.1:0-14652 GCA_031430075.1 Chitinophagaceae bacterium
AAAATTAGCAGATATTGCTCCAACAATTCTTAAAATAATGCAACTTGATATACCAAAAGAAATGACAGGAAAAATTTTAGTAGATGAATAAACAAGAAATCGTAAACTCTTTACATCAAAATCATCAAAATTTTATTCAAATAATTGAAAGTCTTAACAAAGAAGATTTCGAAAAAGTTGTTGAGGAAAAATGGACTCCAGGCCAACAAGCAGAGCATATTTTTAAAAGTGTGAACCCTGTTGTATTAGCTTTAAAATTGCCGATGTTTATGTTGAAATTATTTTTTAGCACAAATAATCGCAATAGCAAATCATTTGATGAATTGGTAATGAAGTATAATCAAAAATTATTATTAGGGGGTAAAGCTACCAACCGATTTATACCCAAAAAAATAACATACGACCAGAAAGAAATTATTATTGGCAAATTAAAAAATACAATTGAAAAGCTTTGTACATTAACTTTAAAGTTAGATGAAAAGCAATTAGATACTTATTTATTGCCTCATCCCCTATTAGGAAAATTAACATTAAGAGAAATGTTATTTTTTACAATTCATCATGTTACTCACCATCAAAAATCAGTGATGAATATTTTAAATACAAAACTTAGTTTATGAAAAAAGTTTATATTTCTATTATAGTTATTTTCATTGCTGTACAATTTATACGTCCAGCCCAAAATAATAATTCAGTAATTGCATCTCATATAATTTCGGCTGTTGCCTCTGTTCCCAATAAAGTGGGTTTAATTTTGAAAAAATCATGTTACGATTGTCATAGTAACAATACCAATTATCCCTGGCATAGTTATGTTCAGCCTTTTGGTTTATGGTTAAATAAACACATCAATGATGGAAAAAAAGAAATGAATTTTGACGAGTTTGCAACTTATAAATTAAGAAGACAATATCGCAAAATGGAAGAAATTATTGATGAAGTTAAGAGCAATGAAATGCCTCTTAAATCCTATTTATTAATTCACAATGAAGCCAAGTTAACACTTGATGAAAGAGTTACTATAACTAATTGGGCAAGCAATGTGATGGATTCAATGAGAGCTGTTTATCCTGTTGACAGTTTGATTAAGAAGAAAAATTAAATTACTACATTAATCATCTTTCCTTTTACAAAAATTATTTTTTTAGGTACTTTTCCTTCTAACCACTTCTGAACAATTTCATTACTCAAAACTATTGGTTCAATATCTTTTTGTTCTGCATCAACCGGAAAACTTAATGTGGTTCTAAGTTTGCCATTGATACTAATGGGATATTCCTTTTCACTTTCTACTAAATATTTAGAATTAAAAGTAGGAAAACTTGCATCTAAAATTGTTGTTTCATTCCCTAAAGCATGCCATAATTCTTCTGCAATATGAGGAGCATAAGGCGTTAACAAAATTAATATTTGCTCGAGAATTTCTTTTTTATAACACTTTAAATCAGATAAATCATTTACTGCAACCATAAAAGCACTTACAGCAGTATTGAAAGAAAAACGTTCTGTATCTTCTTCAATTTTTTTAATGGTTTTGTGAAGCACTTTTAATTCTTCGGCTGTTGCTTGTCCGTTGTTCCAAACTTGACCTTTTAATTCATCAAAAAACAAACGCCATAATTTTTTTATAAAACGATAAACCCCTTCAATTCCTTTTGTATCCCAAGGTTTACTTTGTTCAATAGGACCTAAAAACATTTCGTACATTCTAAAAGTATCTGCTCCATATTTATCACACAACTCATCAGGATTTACAGTGTTGTACTTTGATTTGGACATTTTTTCTACTTCAGATTCACATAGAAAAACTGAATCCCCTAAATATTCTTGTAACCCATTAACAATACTTCCATTTTCCATTATAAAATACGGTATAAATAGAGTGTTTTTATTAAAATCTTTTATAAATGAATTAATATTCAACTCTAATCCATCTACTAAATCTACTTTTAATCGAGATCGTTGAATCTCAAACTCTTTGTATTCTGTGATGTCATGATTAGATAAAATTTCAATAATTTTGTTATTTAAATCTTCATTGATTTCACCACTCCATTTTTTTGAAATCATGATACTTGGAACTGATACATCTGTTAAAGTTGTAAATCCTGAATTAAAACTAATCCAATAATAAAACCTACTACTACCTTGAATCATCCCCTGATTCAACAACTTTTTAAATGGTTCATCGAAGTTGATATAACCTAAATCGAATAATACTTTAGTCCACATTCTACTATATAATAAATGGCCAACAGCATGTTCAGTACCTCCAACATATAAATCAACAGCATTCCAATAATCACTTGCATTTTTATTGCAAAATTCTTCAGTATTATGAGGATCCATGTAACGCAAAAAATACCAACTACTGCCTGCATAACCTGGCATGGTAGAAGTTTCTCGTCTAGCTTCACCCCGACCCTCTCCTAAAGGAAAGGGAGGAAGAACCCACTCTTCAATGTTTGCTAATGGACCTTCACCTTCTGGTCCTGGTGAATACTTTTCTACTTCGGGTAAAGTCAATGGTAATTCAGTTTTTTCCAAAGCAAAGGCTACACCTTCTTTCCAAATTATAGGAAAAGGTTCGCCCCAATATCGTTGTCTGCTAAATCCAGCATCACGCATTTTAAAATTAACTTTTCTCTTACCAATTCCTAATGCTTCAATCTTATCATTTGCAACAGCAATAGCATCTTTCATTAGCAATCCATTTAAAAAATCGCTGTTTTCTAAAATGGCTTCTTTTGTTGGATTAGCTTCTTTACCAGTATAATGTTCTCCAATAATATTGGTAATTGGAATATTAAAATGTTGAGCAAATTTAAAATCACGTTCATCGCCACAAGGCACGCCCATTATAGCTCCTGTACCATAACCAGCTAAAACATATTCACTAATCCAAATGGGTATTTTTCTTTGATTAAAAGGGTTGATAGCGTAAGCACCGGTAAAGCATCCTGTAATTTGTTTTACTTCTGTTTGACGTTCTCTATCACTTCTACTTTTTACATAGTTGATATAATTTTCAACTTCTTGTCTTTGGTCAACACTTGCAATTTCTTTAACTAATTCTAACTCTGGAGCCATAACCATAAAATCTACACCAAAAATGGTATCAGGACGAGTAGTGTAAACAGTTAAACTTTTTGTTTTTGACTTTTGACTTTTGACTTCAAAATTTATTTCAGCACCTTCACTTCTACCAATCCAATTGCGTTGCATTTCCTTCATACTTTCACTGAAATCAACTTTTTCAAGTCCTTCAAGCAATCTATCAGCATAAGCTGTAATACGCAAATACCATTGACGCATTTTCTTTTTTACAACAAGATGACCACCACGTTCACTCACTCCATTTACCACTTCATCATTTGCCAAAACAGTTCCCAACTTTTCGCACCAATTTACTTCTCCAAATTTTGAAAAAGCTAAACGACGTTTCATTAAAATTTCTTCTTGTTCAGCTTTAGAAAAATTATTCCATTGTTCTGCAGTAAAATGGCTTCCACCACGAGTTTCATATTTTTTTATTAACTCAGAAATAGGTTTGGCTTGCTTACAAGTATTGCAGAAATAACTGTTGAATAATTCTAGAAATAATTTTTGTGTCCATTTGTAATAGCTGGGGTCACTGGTTTGAACTTCTCTACTCCAATCGTAACAAAAACCAATTTTATCTAACTGACTTTTAAAAGTGGCTATATTTTTTTTTGTGGTTTCTGCAGGATGCTGACCAGTTTCAATAGCATATTGCTCTGCTGGCAAACCAAAACTATCAAATCCCATAGGATGCAATACATTAAAGCCTTTGAGGCGTTTATAACGGCTGTAAATATCACTAGCAATATAACCCAAAGGATGACCTACATGCAAGCCTGCACCACTGGGGTAAGGAAACATATCTAACACATAATATTTAGGCTTGGATGAATTGTTGGAAACTTTATACACTTCTTTTTCTTTCCAAACTTGCTGCCATTTTTTTTCTATGTTTCTAAAATTGTATTCCATTGCTGTTTTATCTGCTCTATTTTTTGTTAATTGTTGTTTTTTTGCTGAAGTGTGCGACGCAACAACAGTTGATTAAAGTTACAAAGGCACACTACAAAAAACTCATTAACAAATTATTATTAAATACTAAAATTGTTATAATTTATAAGCGTTACTAACGTTATAAGTCTGCAAATGTAAGTGTTTGCATTACATTTGTTTTTTTGTAACCCGTTATTAAAGTTTTTGAAATGATTAAAAATAAAAATACCAGCCGTAAGTCTAAGCCATCTCAATTTATGGCCATATTAGGCATTTCTGCTGTTTTATTTATTATTGGAATTTTTGGTTGGATATTTTCGAATGCTACCAAATATGCTGAACTTTTAAAAGAAGATGTTTTAGTACAAGTGTATTTACATTACTCTGCAACTGATCAAAAAACAGCGGATTTAAAATCTTACCTAGAAAATCAACCTTATGTTAAAGATGTTGAATTTGTAGATAAAGAGAATGCAAAACAGCGTTTACAGGCCTCAGAAGATAAATATGATGAAGCTTTATTAGGTGGAGAAAATCCTTTGTTTGCATCTTTTAATTTTCATGTAAAAAGTAATTATGTTCAAAAGGATTCATTACTAAATATTAAAGCAGAAATAGAATCGCTACATGGAAATATTGTAGAAAGTATTTTATACCCTGCAGGTGTAGTTGAAAAAATGGGACCCATTTTAAAATGGGTATTAATTAGTTTAGCCATTCTTGCAATAATTTTTGGGTTATTAGCAATTGTTTTGATAGATAATACTATTAAACTTTCGATGTATAGTAATCGCTTTTTAATTAAAACCATGCAAATGGTAGGAGCTCAAAGAGACTTTATTGTTAAGCCCATTAACAAACAAGCCATGTTGAATGCTTTAATTGCATCGGGTATTGCTATAGTATTGGTTTGTTTTTTAATTTATTTATCTGAACATTTTATTTATTACTTAGTGCAGTTGAGAGATATTACTAATTTGATGTATTTATTTAGTGGTATGATTATTCTTGGGGTTTTAATTAGTTATATCAGCACACATAGAAGTGTTATGAAATATTTGAAGATGAAATTGGATGATTTGTATTAATTTTTTCTAACAATATTTAAAAAGCCAATTCGAAATTGAATTGGCTTTTTAAATGAAAAAATATTTTAATCGAATTAATGTTTTACCATAATTTGATTTGTAGTTACTTCACCATCAATTAAAGTTTTTACAATGTAAGTTCCATCTTTTAATGTAGTAACATTAATACGAGTTTGATTTAGATTAATATTTTCTTTTACCATCATTCTTCTACCACGAATATCATAAACCTCAACAGATTTAATATTTTCAGAAGCATTAACTAAAATTTCGTTTGATGCTGGATTTGGAGAAACGGTTAATTTAACATCGCGTAATTGAACTTTTTGAATGGTTGAATATTCAAATCTTCCATCTGCATTAATTATTTTTAAACGATAGTATAATGTTTTTACTGTAGGTAAGTTTCTATCAGTAATTTCATAACTCGCATTACCTAAATTATTTGCATTTACAGTAGAAATATTTTCGAAACTTGAACCATCAACACTTCTTTCAATTTCAAACTTGCCACCAGTTTCGTCTGCATAAGTTAACCAACTTAAGTTTACAGAATTTTTTAAACCAACAGCATTGAATGAAGAAAGTTTAATTGGAAGAGGAGCAAAGTTCCAAGAAGTGCCAATTCTTAATCCATCAAAAGTAACAGCTCCAGTACCTGTTGATCCTTGACGAATTGCAAAGCCTTTTATTTTAGCAATATCGGCAATTGCCATATCAGTAGCAGTAATGTCAGCACTTACTGGCTCAACTGATGGAACACCAGTTGTAAAAATATAAGCACTACAAACATCGTCTAAAGTTGAAGGATTAATAGTATATTTTAAAACTACCAAATAAGTTTGGTTTAAGTTATAAAATGATGGGCTCCAAACAGCAGAAGCAGCAGAAGATCCTTTAGAAATACCAATTCTATAATAGGTAACTGTTGATACAACAGTATCTCTAGTAAAAAGTCGGGCTTTAAAATCACTACCTGGTGCTGAACCTGCACCTGCTGCAAAATGAGCAAAATAATCTCCAGTTGTTCCGCCACCAGCTGTTACATTTAGCATAAACGATGCATATGCAGCACCAGTATCTATGCTATCAACTGCAATGTTAACATCTTGTCTCGATCCAGAAGCATGTGCCAAACTTACAGTACCTCCAATACCAGAACCTGCGTATCCTGCATAGGTTAAGCCAGTTGAATTCCATAAAATTTGTGCGGCTGTTCCGCTATGGGTTTTCCAAATACTTCCTCCAATTGCGGCATTAGTTAAAGAATCATTTGCAGGTGTACCAGTACTTGTATAGCTAAAATCTTCAACAACTTTTAATTGTGATTTTGCATTTATTAAAAACCCAATAAATAAAGTGAATAGTAAAAATTTTTTCATGGTGTATAATTTGATACAAATATAAAAGTAAAAACAGTTTAAATACAGTAAACCTTTATTTATTCTTTATTTCTCATTTGCTAGAAAAAATGTTCCCTTACATTTGCAGTTGGCAGGTCTTACACGGCCAGCTCCTGCAGAATCTCCCCAGGGTAGGAATACAGCAAGGATAAGTGGTTGAGCGGTGCGATGTAATAAGCCTGCCTTTTTTTAATTATTTTATATGAAATTTTTTATCGATACAGCTAATTTAGACCAAATAAAAGAAGCCAATGAATTGGGAATTTTAGATGGTGTTACTACTAATCCATCTTTAATGGCTAAAGAAGGTATTAAAGGAGAAGATGCTATTATTAAACACTATAAAACCATTTGTGAGTTAGTTGATGGGGATATTAGTGCTGAAGTATTATCTACAACATTTAATGAAATAGTTGAAGAAGGAAAAAAACTAGCAGCCATTCATCCAAACATCGTAGTTAAAGTTCCTATGATAAAAGATGGTGTTAAGGCGATTAAATGGTTTTCTGATAATGGTATTAGAACCAATTGTACTTTAATTTTTAGTGCTGGTCAGGCTATATTAGCTGCAAAAGCAGGAGCAACATATATGTCGCCATTTATTGGAAGAATTGATGATAGTGGCTGGGATGGTGTTCAGCTAATTGAACAAATTGCTCATATATACACAGTTCAAGGTTTTGAAACTGAAATTTTGGCTGCTTCTATTAGAAATCCAAATCATATTATTAGATGTGCAGAAGCTGGTGCAGATGTTTGTACTTGCCCATTAGATTCTATTTTAGGATTATTAAAACATCCTTTAACTGATATTGGTTTAGCCAAGTTTTTAGAAGATGCAAAAAAGATGTAATTAATCTTCTTCAAATAATAAATTTATATTTTTTGTGAAGTCATTAAAATATTGGTAAGAGAGCATGTAATGAACAAACTTGCTCTCTTTTTTTGTTACTACAAATCCTGCCCTTCTTAATACTGCTAAATTTTGTGATGCAACTGCTTGTTGAATTTGTAATGTTTGATAAATTTCTGTAACTGTTAGTGATTTTTTTTCGTTAAGTAATTCAATTATCTGTAATCTTAATGGATGATTAATAGCTCGTAAAATATATAGAGCTTTTTTATTTTTTATATGGTCTAACTTAATGGTAAAATCCTCTCCTTTAATGATTATATGATTTGTAGAATTCATTTTATAAAAAATAAAGTTAGTGAAGTACTAATTATTTTTAGGTGCATAAATTATTTTCCACTAAAGGAGAGTGAAGACACACGCCTAAAATTCATTTAAAAAATAAAGTTAATGATGTACTATTAGTTTTTGATAATTATTGAAATAATCCTGTTCCCTTATCTTCGCCAACAAATTTTTTATATGACAAACAGAACGTTTACAATGGTAAAGCCCGATGCAACAAGTAAGGGTAATACAGGGGCTATTATTAATGATATAATTGCTGGTGGTTTTACTGTTAAAGCAATGAAATGGATAAAATTAACTAAAGAACAAGCAGGAGCTTTTTATGCAGTACATAAAGAAAGACCTTTTTATGGTGAATTAGTAGATTTTATGAGCAGTGGACCTATTGTTGCTGCAATTTTAGAAAAGGAAAATGCAGTAGCTGATTTTAGAAAATTAATTGGTGCAACTAATCCAGCACAAGCAGAAGAAGGAACTATCAGAAAAAAATATGCAAGTTCAGTAGGAGAAAATGCTGTACATGGAAGTGATAGTGATGAGAATGCTGCAATAGAAGGAAATTTTTTCTTTTCTGAATTAGAAAGGTTTTAATAAAAAAAAACTTACAAAAAAAAGAGTGTTGCAAATGCAACACTCTTTTTTTATCCTTAAAATTGTTTAAAATTAATTGTAGTTTACTGTTACGTTAAATGGAGTTGAAGTAGTGTAAGTACCAGCAACTTGGTTGGCATTTACATTAATTGTAGCTCCTACACTGAATGATTGAGAACCTGTAGAACCTGTTGATAAAGCACCAGCTGTTAAGCCAATACTTGAAGTAAAAGTGTTTATGTTCATGCTATTAGCACCAGAAGATAACACAATGTTACCTGTTGGTAAAGTAATATCATAAGTATAAGCACTTTGTCCTGATACTGTAAAAGCAGCAGCACTTACTGTTCCTGCTACCACTGGTAATGTTACACCACCAGTTGCAGTTCTTGTACCTGCAGCAGCTAAAACTACATTACCACCATTATTGGTAACTGCAATGTTACCAAAGTTCATATCGATATCTTTTACGATACTAATTGGGGTTACGATAGTTGCTGTTGCTGATGAAGTTGCTGTTGATTGAGCGTTTACTTGAGAGAATGTGGCTGCTATTATAATAATAGAAGCGACGACTTTTTGAATTTGTTTCATGATTTAGTTGTTTAGTTGTTTAAGGATATTGTAAAAGTCATACTTCTACTACGTCTGTGAAATCCCTTAAACAAGGGAGTATTTCTGAAAAGCCTATAAATAAAGGGTTTTATAAAAAATAGAAAATGAAGAAAAATGAAATTTTTGTAGAAAACAATAAAAAAGGTTGACTTTTTAGGTCAACCTCAACAATTTTTGAATGTATATTTTTATGTTCTTTCTGCATAACGCATCCATCGTTCTGGAATATCATTATTGCTTGCTATAATGTAATCTTTTTTAGAGCATGGTATAAACTTACCATCATGTGCTTTCATCCACCATCGACCAGTACGTTTACTTTGAAGAAAAACTGTATCGATATCTGATAATACTAAAGAATATTGATTAAACTGATCTTTTTCATCTAAATCAGCTTCCATTTTACTTTTATATAAACCATCCATATAATACCAAAGCATTTGGCTAATTTGTTTTGCGGTTAAATTGTTTAAATCGAATTCTGGATAATAACCATAAATACCAACTGTATTAACCGATTTACTTAGCCCAGCAAATTGCATTAATTTACATGCATCTTCGCCTGTAAACCCATTTGGAGTTAATCTATTCGTTGGTGCATTGGCATATTGAATAGCACAAATATCGAATGAAAATAAATTTGCATTTCGAATGGCTGGTTCCATTTCATCTATATTTTCTCTTACATTGCCAACTCTAAAACAATCGAACCTAAGTTTATCTATTGTTTCTAACATTTGGGGATGCACTAAATAACTCTGAAAACCAATATGGGTATAATGCTTAACGAAATTGGGTTCGTTGGTAAGCATATCCATTAAAAAATTATCGGCCATTAAAACACTATCCATGTTTAAATCGATTGCAGCATCAACACAAACGGCCTCAACTAATTTTTCGGCATTTACATAAGCGTTATATTGTGCCATAGTAACATCATGACTACCCCCAAGAATTACTACTTTTTTACCTTGTTCAATTAATTCTGAAACGATAGTTTGCAGGGCTGAATAGGTATCTTGTAAACTTGCACCCTTTTTAATATTACCCACATCTGCAACGTGAATATTATTATGCCAATGAAATAATTTATAAAACTCTTTTCTAATTTCATCTGGAGATGAAGCATTATCGTATTCTATACCATTACCTCGCATTTCACCACATCCCACAATGATCATTTCGGCTTGACTGATATCAGGAAATTCTTCATCATGTACAAGTATATGTTTACCTATTTGTGTGTCTCTATAACCTTCATCATTTGAAAGATAAGCGAGATTGATAGGTTCTAAAAAATCTACAGTTGTTTGTAAATGCATAAAATCTA
Source organism: Chitinophagaceae bacterium (assembly GCA_031430075.1). Classification (GTDB taxonomy): domain Bacteria; phylum Bacteroidota; class Bacteroidia; order Chitinophagales; family Chitinophagaceae; genus CAIVPM01. Next base: position 10,264 of record JANPAT010000333.1, read on the forward strand.
AGCAGTAAAAAAAATTAAAAATCTACACCTAAAGCAAAATAACTAATTGGTTTGCCAACAAAAACACCTTTCATAGGCCAAGCCATATCAAACTTTAAAAAATAACCAAATACCATGCTTCTTAATCCAAAACCATATCCTCCAGCAAATGGACCTAAACCTCCTGCATCGATTTTTACTGTGATTGGATTATTTGCTGCAGTGTAAATTTCAGTTGGTCTTTTTATTCCATTGTACTGACCATTCCAAGCAGTTCCTAAATCAAGAAATTGTACTAATTGTAAATTTCTTAAAAAAGCATTGTTGATAGGTTTATTAAAAAAAGTTGTAAAAATGGGTAATCGTATTTCACTATTAATTACAAATGCATTGTTGCCATTTGCAACATTTTGATTATAGCCACGCATGTTAACTGCTAAACTTTGAAATGCATAAGTATCATCTTTACCAGGGGGATTGTTATTATTGAATTGTGGGCCTATCCATCCATCCACTCCACCCAAATAATAAATAATTTTTCTATTACCCCAACTAATATCGGCAGCTGCTCTTACAGCCCAAATACAATTTCGGTAAATAGGCAAGTAATGACGAGCATCAAAACCAAAATTGAAGGTTTCTTGACCAGGAATAAATTTTTTATCTGCTCCAGGAAAAATGAATTCCATATATGTTTTCCATCTTAATCCTTCCCAAATATTCATAGTTGGATTTATGGTATTATCATGCACATATTCTATTCTTCCTAAAACATTGTATGCTGTTGAGTCTCTAACAATTAACCCAATAAGGTCTGGTGCTCCAAATGCATTTAGATTTGCTGGCTTAAGCGTAATACGATCTCTACGAATTCCCATATTTATTCGTAAACTTCTTACTTCATCAAAAGGATAAGATACATTACCCTGATAAATATTAGTAACTAAATTGGCATTATAAATACCATTTCCTGGAATAACCAAATAGGTATAAGCATTAGTTATATTACTTCTATAATAATTAAAACCCCAATCTAATCTTTTCTTTAAATTTTGATAACCTACAAAAATATCTTTATCAGAAAAGTTTGTACCTAACCTAACACCAGCTGTAATTCTATGATCTTCGAACAAATCAAAAACACCAGCTTTGAAAGCAAAATTAATATTGTTACCATTGCTTAATTGAATAGGGCCAAAACCTCCTGCATAGGGTTGGTATCTTGTAATTAACAAATTATTTGCTATGCCACTTTGTAAATTATCTGCTTGAAATTTTAATCGACTTTTAAACAATCTTGCTTTTGGAATAGCTACTTGTTGAATTTCGTTTTCAATTTTTCTATTTAAATAATTGCTATCTGGTTTTTCATTTGCAAAAGGATTTTCGAAAAAATCTTTTTGTTGTAATGCTGCAGAATCTATTTTATTTTTAAAATAAAGATTGGCCTTTCCTTGTTGAATTTTAGTATCGTTTATAACTTTTTTCATGTAAACAGTTGGTGGGGCTGTTACATTTCTTTTCAATAAAGCTTCTTCATTAATTTTTAATTTATACAAAGATTTATCATTACCTTCTCTTCTGGTTTCACTAATTTGTCCATTATTACCTGCAACCCTACTTTCTGTTAAGGAACTTTGATAATTGGTGATGGGGAATGTATAAGTAGAATCTTTAAATACTTGAAAATAGGCAATACTATCGGGCTCTTGTTTTTGCCAAGCCACTAAAGCAGAATCCATTTCTTTGATAGAAGGATTTCGCAGCATTTCATCTCCAACAAAATACAAAGTATCTAAACCATCTCTTTTAGTACTAAAAAAACCTGCCCAACGATTACCAACACCATTTTCATCTGAAACAAATGTGAAGTGATTGGTATTGTATTGCATGGGCATTGTAGCATTACCAAATTTGATATTGGTAAGTTGTGTAATTTGTTTTGTAGCTGAATTATTTAAAATATCTACTAAAAAAATATTGAATTTATGCCTGCTTGGTTGAACAGTATCAGCATTTGGGGCATTAGGCGAAGGACGGTTTGATGAAAAAATAATTCCCGTTCTATTTGGAAAAGAAACTAAAGAGGGATTTAAATCATCATAAACATCATTAGTAATTTGTGTTGCTTTTTGCTCTTTAATTAAATAAGTATAAATATCTGTATGGCCGTTTTTTGTTGCACTTAAAACCAAAGTATTCTCGTTCAACATATAATTGGCATCAAGTATTTGATCGAAGCCTGTAATTTCTTTTTTGTATTTTTTATACCTTGAAATAATATCGTACACAAACATTTTCGTTTTTCCTCCTTCCCAATAAATACATAAAAAACTAGTGCCTTTTACATCCCAAGCCAGTATAGGATAATTTGGATTGATATCGCCTTCATTGGTTCTAACACCTTTCTTTAATATTGTTTTAGATTCATAATCTTCAAAATATTTTACACTGTAAAATCCTCTATTAAATTCAACAACAACATAGTTTTTATTTTTAGGATTAGGGTTGGCATTGAACCGATAATAATCCACTTTCGAAACATCAACATCTGCTATAATATTTCCCTTAGGGGCATTTCTTCTTCGACGAATATCTGTATAATATTTATCTTGTTCTTTTTCCATAAACTCGGCTAATAAATTCTTAAACTTCATCTTAGCAATTTTTTGAGATGCTGTGTTTAAGTTTTTATACACTCTGGCTAAGTATAAAAAGTAAGTAACATTTTCTGGTTTGTAATTAGTTGCTATATAATGCCAGAAACTATGGCCAGCTAATTCTGGTTTTGCAAAAGCAAAATGATAAAATGTTTTGTAATCTCCATTTAACAATGCAGATTTTAATTCATCATCTTTTTCTGTACTCCAAGGTTGTGCAACATATGCAATATAACCATCGGTTAGCCATTTTGGTAAATCGAGTAATGCCTGATTACTGGCTACTTCGCCAATATCATCTCCAAATAATAAATTGTTTAAAATAATTTGTGCAATTCCTTTACGAATCATCATTTTTAAATGCGTATGATTACCATCAAAATAAACTAACATTTTATTGTTAGGCAAAATTGTAATGCCATTTGAGTTTTGAGTTGTAGAACCTAAACCAATATTACTTTGCCGATATTCATCATAACTATTATAAACAAATACTGTTGCTTTACCACGTAATGTAGTTTCCATGAAGGTTTCAATACCTACAAGTTCGGTTTCTGCCATTTGAGAAACAAAACTACCTAACTCTGTACCACCCTGCGTCACATAAACATCGAAGTTTTGACTCTCATAAAATTTCCAATTAAATTTTTTATACTGAATTCTATTTTTACCGAATTCTACAGCATTTACTTGTGCTTGAGCAAAGGTTGAAGAAAGAAATATTGCTAAAAAAAATAATGACCCAATTCTGTTTATTTGCATAATCCTGTCTACTTTAATAAGGTAAAGATAAAGCCTATAACATTGCAATACCATAATATTGGTTAAGAATTAAAATTAAAGTATTAGTTTAAAGTTTTCTTTAATAATATGTTAGAAATTTGATAATTCAACCAATTTCGATAATCAAGAAAATGATATGAAGAAATTATTGATTCTATTATTATACATTACTTGTTCTGCAAATGCCCAACTTGCAAAATATGTAAACCCATTTATTGGTACAGGTGGCACAGGACATACTTTTCCTGGTGCAACAACACCTTTTGCCATGGTGCAGTTAAGTCCTGACACTAGAATTGATGGCAGTTGGGAAGGTTGTAGTGGGTATCATTACAGCGATTCCATCATTCATGGATTTTCTCATACACATCTAAGTGGTACAGGTGTGAGTGATTATGGAGATATTTCTTTTATGCCATATTTCTCAAAAACTGATGAGTTCGAAAAACTTAAAACTGAAAATATTCACGCAAAATTTTCTCATAAAAATGAAAAAGCAAGTGCAGGTTATTATAGTGTGGTGTTAAAAGATATGCCTATTAAAGTTGAATTAACTGCTACTACAAGAACTGGATTTCAACGCTATACTTTTAATGAAGATGGTTATGGATATATTGTGTTGAATTTAAAACACAGAGACGAATTGTTGGAAGGCAAAATAAGAAAAGTACAAAGTACGAAGTACGAAGAAAAAAGTATAAAATATAAAGGAATTAGAGTAAGTAAAGCTTGGGCTGTAAGACAAGAATTGTATTATGGATTTGAAGTTTCGTCATTTCGAAGGTTCGTGCCTGAGAAATCTGCTGCTTCTCAGCAGATTTCTCGTTCGTTCCTCACTCGAAATGACGACTACAATTTATTAACGCCAACTAATGAATTTATTGTTCAAGAAAATGATAATGACACCAAACTAATTCTTCAATTTAAAGTTAAAAAAGGTCAGCAAATACTAATAAAAACAGGCATT
>JANPAT010000334.1:0-4073 GCA_031430075.1 Chitinophagaceae bacterium
TTCAGGATCTAAAACAATTTGATCGAAAGGAGTGAAATCACTATTCATTCCTAATTTTTTTGTTGGTCCTGTTAAAACAGTTGTTCTTGAAACTTCTGCACCTGTGCCACTTAAAGTTGGAATGCCCACTTTATAAACACCAGGTTGCTTAACCAAATCCCAACCTTGATAATCTGCACTGCTGCCAGTATTATTCATCATTAAAGCAACTGCTTTTGCCAAATCCATTGTACTTCCTCCACCAATTCCAATTACACCACTAACAGTTCCAAATTCATCTTTTAATTGTTGAGCCAAAGCATCTACTTGTTTAGTTTTGGGCTCATAGGTAACATCAACAAAAATGAGTTTATCGTTTCCTTGCAAAGGAATTTTATTCACTAAATCTTTTCCTTCAAAAAAATGATCTACCAAAAAAATCATTGGTGCATTTGCTTTACGATGTGGTGCTAAAATTTCATTCAATTGATTAAAGCTTCCACGACCATAAACTACATAACCCACCATTTTAAAATTTCTAAACTGCATAACTCAATTTTTGTGTTGCAAAAGTGCTGAAAATATTATTAATAAGTTTTAGGAACTGATGGATCTGTAATAATAATATAATCACCTAAATGAGTAAATTTACTCCACTCAATATTTGGGAAAGATGCGTCTGTACCTGTTGAAATAATTAAAGATTTAATCTTCGACTTATATTTTTTTAATTGTGTTACAACAGCAAATCCTTCATCGCTATGAAATCTACCATTTACATGCATAATTTTATTTTGCTTATGATGTTTCCAATATTCTGCAATGGAATAAGCCATGGTTGCATCCCAAAGTGATTGACTTAAAATTAAATTAAATGCACCCATTGCAGGCATAGTTTTTTTACTAGTATCAGTTGATGAACTATGAGAAGTTAGTGCCATCAGTTTTTCATAATATTTACCTGATGCTGTATCGTAAGGCAATGGAGCAAAATTTTCTTTAGATTCTTCTGTTAATGCCATTAAAGCTTCTTGACCTTTTCTTCCTACAAGATTAGTGTAACGCCCTGCTGCATTAGCACACACAATATCTAAATTATTTTTTTTTGCAAACTCAACCATGGGTTTATAATCTCTATAGTTATTCCAAACTCTTGCATCTTTTAAAAAATTTCTTTCTCGTATATCTCCTTTTAAATATTCATTCATTGTTGTTTGAACATCTCTATCAAACATTTCTAAAGATAAAGTTGTGTTTGATGAAAATTTTTGAAACAATAATTCAAACATTTTGTGCTCCAAATAATGAGTAACTGAATCATTGTGTTCTTCTCCAAAAAACAATACATTGTAGTTTGCCATATCGTTGGCAATGTCATCAAGTTTAATTTCTTTATTTGCTTTAGTAGAAAATATCTTGTAATGTTTTTCTGTGATTTGAGAAAAAGAAGTGGAATAAATTAATGCGATAAATACAACTAGTATGGTTTTTAAATAATACATTTTAAACTTAATTTTTCTAATTTAATATTTTTTCAAATGTAGTTTAAATAGCCTGTAGAGTTTGTATAGATTCTTACTATATAATTAAACCAACACTTCGCCTACTTTTGCATAATGCTTATTAAATCTGCCAAGTATATTATTTCGTCGCCAAGTTTCGATTTGTGTCCAAAACCCGATAAGCCTGAGTTTGCTTTTATTGGAAGAAGCAATGTGGGCAAATCATCCCTCATTAATATGTTGGTGAAGCAGAAAAATTTAGCTAAAACATCCTCTTCACCAGGAAAAACACAACTCATTAATCATTTTGAAATTAATGAAAAATGGTACTTAGTTGATTTGCCAGGATATGGTTATGCAAAAGTTGCTCAAAGCAATAGAAGACGTTGGGAGCAAATGATTGAAAATTATTTACGCAAAAGAGAGAATCTTGTAAATATTTTTATTTTGATTGATAGCAGACATCAACCACAAAAAATAGATCTGGAATTTGTGAATCAATTAGGCGAATGGCAAATTCCTTTCACATTAGTTTTTACAAAAGCCGATAAAGAAAAACCAGGTGCTGTAAAAAGAAATCATGATGCATTTTTAGATGCTTTAAAACAAGAGTGGGAATTTTTACCTCAAAGCTTTATAACTAGTGCAGAAAAGAAGACAGGAAAGGAAGAAGTATTAACTTTTATTGGGCAATGTTTAGAAAAAGTGGCTTTGAAAGAAAAATAAATTAAACCAATAATTCATTGAATCAGTTTGCCACATGAAATGAATGAAGCCGTTACAATTTGTAACTATTTGAAAAAGAAAAACCATGGAAAAGAAAAACGAAATAAAAATATTTGAAGACAAAAAAGTTAGAACACTTTGGGATGCAGAGCGGGAAAAATGGTATCTATCAATTGTAGATGTTATTAGTGTGCTAACTGACCAAGAGAATTTTCAGGGGGCAAGAAATTATTGGAAAGTCTTAAAACACCGACTTCTCAAAGAGGGAAATGAAACGGTTACAAATTGTAACCGTTTGAAATTACCTGCAGAAGATGGCAAAATGCGAATGACCGATGTTGCCGATACTGAACAACTTTTTCGTCTTATACAATCCATTCCATCGCCAAAGGCAGAGCCATTTAAACTTTGGATGGCACAAATAGCTGCTGAAAGATTAGACGAAATGCAAGACCCTGAATTAACTATTGACAGAGCTTTGGAACAATACCTTCAATTGGGCTATTCAGAAAACTGGATTAATCAAAGGCTGAAAAGTATTGAGATAAGAAAAGAACTGACTGATGAATGGAAAAAGAGAGGATTAAAAGAAGGTGCTCAGTTTGCAACACTTACAGATATTATTACAAAAGAGTGGGCAGATAAAACAACCAAGGAATATAAAATCTTGAAAGGTTTGAAAAAAGAAAACCTAAGAGATAATATGACCAATACCGAACTGATATTAAACATGCTTGCAGAAGCATCAACCAAAGACATTTCTGTTGCTACCAATCCCAAAACTTTTGATGAAAGCAAGAAAATTGCAAAGCAAGGTGGCTATGTTGCAAAGGTTGCAAGAAAAGAATTGGAATTAAGAACAGGTAAAAAAGTAGTCACCTCATTGAATGCAAAATCTGTTTTAAAAGAAAACCAAGTTGCAAAAAAAATCACTGCAAAAAAAAGCAAGAAAAAATAAAACAAAAAAAGCAAATGAATCACAAGAAACGATTTCTTCACCATAACGTCTCATTGCAAGGTATTTTGTGTGTAGGCTAAGGGAATTTGTAGGGGAAAGAATAAACTAGCGAAGCAACATGCTTCATAGAGCTGAGTGGCTTAAATTTTAGGGAAGCTTACAAAATCACGATGCTAACCTATCAAAAGAAAACAATGTGATTAAGTTTATTATGAATTACTTTTTTGTAATAAGAATCACTATTTCTTTCACCACAACGTCCCTAAGCTAACGCACAAGCCTTTTAAGGAGACGTTGTGGGGAAGGAGTTGCATTGAAAGAAAAATAAATTAAGCCAATATTTCACTCAGCTCTAACCAACGCATTTCTTTCTGTTCAAGCATTGCAGAGATTTCTCCAATACGAATACTGAGTTGATTAATTTCATCGAAACTTAAATTTGGAGCAGTAAGTTTTAGTTCAATTTCTTTTTTCTCTCTTTCCAATTTTGGCATCTCTTTTTCAAGCTGCTCAAACTCGTGTTTGTCTTTAAAAGAAATTTTTTGTTTCTGCTTAGGTTGTTCAACTACAACTTGTTCCTTAATAACAATAGGTTGTTTTTTATTTTGCTCTTGTTCATCGAGCCAGATTCTATATTGAGAATAATTTCCAGGATAATCTTTAACAACGGCATTGCCTTCAAAAATTAATAAATGATCTACTAGTTTATCCATAAAATATCTATCATGACTAACTATCACAACACAACCAGGAAAGTCTTGCAAGAAATTTTCGAGCACTGCTAATGTTGGTAAATCTAAATCGTTAGTGGGCTCATCTAAAATTAAAAAATTAGGATTTTTAAAAAGAATAGTAAGCAATTGCAAACGCTTTTTTTCTCCACCACTTAATGATTGAACATAAGTGTA
>JANPAT010000335.1:0-1560 GCA_031430075.1 Chitinophagaceae bacterium
AGGACCAGCAGAGGATAAAAATTATTGGGCAGAATGTAAATCAATCATAGCAACATTTTTACCAAATATTCAAGTGAATTATGTTGGAGAAATTACACCAAGCCAAGTAATGCCTTTAATAAAAGAACACCATTTGTATTGCTTACCAACACAAGGCGAAAATTTTGGACATTCAATTTTTGAATCGTTTATGATGGGTCGCCCAGTTTTAATTAGCAACAAAACACCGTGGCTACATTTGAATAAAAAAAATGCAGGCTGGGAAGTAGATATTATACAACAAAATTCATTTGTTCCTTTTATAGAAGAAGCTGCAAACTGGCAACAGCAAGCGTTTGATGAGTATTGTAAAGGTGCTTGGCAAGTAGCAAATGAATATATTAATAATCCGAAATTAGTTTCAACTTATTATCCAATGTTCAACAACTGATGTTATCTGATATGCAACTATCAGACTAATCAGTTATATCGGTTATATCAGTTGTCAAAAAAATGAAAAGCAATCAAATAATATTCTATAACACTTTGCAAGGCACAGTAAGTATAGAAGTTGTTTTTGATAACAATACTTTTTGGCTTACACAAAAAAGAATGAGTGAATTGTTTGGTGTAGCTGTTCCTGCTATTAGCAAACATTTAAAAAACATTTTTGATACTAATGAGTTAAACCAAGATGCAGTTATTTCCATTTTGGAAACAACTGCATCTGATGGAAAAAAATATAAAACTACCTTTTATAAATTAGAAGCAGTTTTGGCTGTTGGTTATCGTGTAAATTCTGCACAAGCTACACAGTTTAGAATATGGGCTACCAATACATTACAGGAATTTATTATTAAAGGATTTGTAATAGATGACGAACGCCTAAAACAAGGCAAAAACTTTGGTAAAGATTATTTTGATGAACTACTTGAACGTATTAGAGAAATACGAGCTAGTGAACGCAGATTTTATCAAAAAATAACAGACATTTATGCTTTAAGTGTAGATTACGATAAAGAAAACAGCACAACAAAAGATTTTTTTGCAGCAGTGCAAAATAAATTGCATTGGGCAATTACAGGTAAAACAGCAGCCGAAATAATTTATACCGAAGCCGATGCTACAAAATTATTTATGGGTTTAAAAACTTGGAAAGCTGCACCCAATGGCAAAATTTTAAAAAGTGATGTTGCTATTGCAAAAAATTATTTAAACGAAGAGCATATTAAAGAACTCAACAGAATAGTATCTGCCTATCTTGACCTTGCAGAAAATAATGCACAACGAAGTGTTATAACAACAATGCAAGATTGGGCAAAATTTCTCACTAATTTTTTGCAACTTTCAAGCTATCCTATTTTAAATGATAAAGGAAAAATAACAATGCTTGAAGCAAAAATAAAAGCAGAAATGGAGTTTGATAAATACAGGGTAATACAAGATAAAAACTATGAAAGTGATTTTGACAAAGAAATAAAAAAGCTAAGCAAGAAAAAATAACTTCTTAGCATCTTCGTGGCAAAAAAATAAAAATGAATCAAGTCAACCTCAACACATATAAAGTAACCATTTCAATTG